>CALYBM010000017.1 GCA_944412525.1 uncultured Ruminococcus sp.
TTCGTGTTCTTATTTTTGCCGCTGAATCGTGGTCGATTTCGCCGTCTATGTATGCGGTAAGAATATTGTTTTCGTATTCTGTTCTTAACATCTTATCCTTCCTTTGCTTTGTTAGCTTTATAAAAAATAAAACTCCATACCTATAATAAATAGTATGGAGTAAAAAATTTGTTTTATTCTGTTGTATAAAAATATTTTAGTAATTTTTTTTGAATTATTAAGACTTATATATTTTGCCTAATACATACGGTCTTATTTCACCTGCAAGGTAAAGCGAACCGCAGATTAATACGGCATTTTTCTCTTTTTTTGCTTTGCACAACGCCGCGTCAAACGCCGTTTCTACGCTGTCAAACGAATGTACGCTGTCAAAATACGGCCTGCATTTGTCTGCAAGCTCACAGGGTGAAATTGCCCTTGGATTTTGAACAGGCACGGTGTATACGCTTTCAAATACGCCTTTTAGCAGTTTTAAAGAGCCGTCAATGTCCTTGTCAGCGAGCATTCCGAGTATGCAGATGATTTTTTTGCCGTGCAAAAAAAGATTTACCGCTTCTTTCAGCGCCTCTATGCCGTTTGGGTTGTGTGCTCCGTCAAGCAAAACGACAGGGTCGCTGGACAGCAATTCAAGTCTTGCGGGATTTACGGCTTTTGCAAAACCCGTGCAAATATCACTGTCAGAAATTTCAAGAAGCCCCCGTTCACTTATACTTTCGATTGCGGCGAGTGCAGTCCTTGCGTTTTCAAGCTGATGTTTTCCCGCAAGTTTCAAGGCGACTTTGTGTCCTTTGTATTCAAATTCGCTTCCATCAAGAGTTTCTTTAATTACATTTATTTTTATGCGGTCGCTTTTTACAAGCTCAACATTAAGCCTGTTTGCAGTTTCTTCAATAACCTCCATAGCTTCAGGCGTTTGGTTTGATGTAACTGCAAAAGACGGCGACTTTATAATTCCGCATTTTTGCTTTGCAATTTCCTGTATGGTGTCGCCAAGCACGGCGGTGTGGTCAAGTCCGATAGTTGTAATAACCGAGCAAATCGGCGGCTTTATAACATTGGTGCAGTCAAGAAGTCCGCCCATACCTGTTTCAAGTACTACTATATCGCACTTTTCCTTTGCGTGAATGTAAAACTCAAGGGCGTTTACATACTCGAATTCGGTTATTACGATGCCCTCGCGGCTTAGCTGCTGTACAAGAGGAAAAGTTTTTTCAACGGCAGATGTTAGCACTTCTTTTGAAATCATCTGATTGTTAATCTGAATTCTCTCGCGAAAATCGGTGATATAGGGTGAAATAAACAATCCCGTTTTATATCCCGCCGCCACAAGAACGGAGGACAGCATCGCACAAACAGAGCCTTTGCCGTTAGTGCCCGCAATATGAATGTATTTAAGCTTATCCTGCGGATTGCCCATACGATCAAGCAGAGTTAAAATTCTGTCAAGACCCGGACGGGACCCGAATGTAAGCAGTGAATGTATTTTGTCTAATGCGGTTTCGTATGTCATTACAAAAGCTCCCTGTATATTTCATTCTTTTTAAAGCCTGTTATCGCAGCCGCCTGCTTTGCAGCTTCCGTGGGCTTTTCGCCCTTTTCAATAAGCTTTTTTGCGGTTTCAACGGCGTATTCAAGCGTAAGCTCCTGTTCTTCGGCTTCTTTTTTCGCTCCCTCAAGCACAAGCACAATTTCACCCTTTATACTGCCGTCAGCATAGTTTTCTGCCGCATATTTTGTTGTTGTGCGGATAACCTCCTCGTGCAGCTTTGTAAGTTCACGCACAATGGATAACTTCCGCTCTCCGAACGCGGAGTAAAGGTCTTTTAATGTGTTCGGAAGCTTGTGGGGCGCTTCGTAAAAAATCATCGTGCGGTGTTCGTTTTTAAGGCTTTGCAAATGCGCGCTTCTGCTTTTTTTATTTACGCTCAAAAAGCCTTCAAAAGTAAATCTTCCCGTTTCAAGACCCGATATAGCAAGCGCGGAAATTACGGCGCTCGGCCCGGGAATGACAACGGTTTTTATTCCTCGCTCTTCACAAAGCTTTATTAAATCCTCTCCCGGATCCGAAATACAGGGCATTCCCGCATCGGTAACTATCGCGCAGTTTTCGCCTTTTAAAATTCTGTCTGCAATAATTTCGCCGCGCTCACGCTTGTTGTGCTCATAGTAGCTAATCATAGGCTTTTTTATGCCGAAACGATTTAACAGCTTCAGCGTTACTCTTGTATCTTCGGCGGCAATAAAGTCAACGCTTTCAAGTGTGCTTATTGCTCTCGGCGAAAGGTCGGAAAGATTTCCTATCGGAGTTCCCGTAACATATAAAATTCCACTCATAATATCACTTCTATTCTTCAAACGGTGTTTTGTAACAGCCGTAAATTTTCATCATTTCTTCGGAAAACTCTCCGTTGTCGGCTTCAATGAAAAGGGTAGGGAGGACATTTAAAAATCCACGCTTTCCGCCTCTTCTGCCCTCAAGTAAAAAAAGCTTCGGAGCCTTGTTCTTCCTTTGCTGTACAATACGCAGCTTTTTCGGCTCAATAGCAAATTTACGCATCGACTCCATAACATCGGCAAGGCGTTCAGGCCTTTGGCAGACGCAGAAACTTCCGCCGAATTGCAAAAGCTTTGACGCGGCGCTGCAAATGTCGTCAAGCGTACATTCGGTTTCGTGCCTTGCAATTTGCTTTGAATCCTGCGGATTTGTTATTCCTCCTCCGCCTATCTTGTAGGGCGGATTGCACACGACAAGGTCATAACAGCCAAAATTAAGCTTTCCTTTAAGGTCCTTTAAATCCGCGTTTATTATCTTTATTTTATCACACAAATTATTAAGCTCAACACTTTTTTGAGCAAGCGTGCAGGCGTCTTTTTGGATTTCCACGGCGTCTGTTTCAAGCTCCCTGTTGTGCCTTGACCACAAAAGCGGAATTGTTCCGCAGCCTGTTCCGAGTTCGGCACATTTCTTTTTGCCCTTAGGCACAGAAAAATCAGCGAGCAGTATTGTATCGGTTGAAAAACGGTAGCTTTCGGAAACATATATCTGAATCCCGTTTCCGAGCGGTTCGAGATGTATATTACGCATAGCAATTCCTTTCGTGCAGACAGGGTGTTGTTTACAGAGAAAAACGGCAAGGAATACACCTTGCCGTTTGAAGTTTTGATTAACCCCGAATTATGCCTCCTGAGGAGCACCTACCGGGCATACATCAGCACAAGAACCGCAGTCTGCACAAGCGTCAGCGTCAATAACATACTTGCCGTCGCCTTCTGAAATAGCTGAGCAAGGACAAGCGTCTGCACAAGCACCGCATGCGATGCAATCGTCACTAATTACATATGCCATAGGGGGAACACCTCCTTAAAAGATTTCACATATATTTTAACACATATTTTGCAAAATGCAAATGTTTTAGAAATATTTTTAATTTTTTTACAAATAATAAATTATTTATTTACATTTAGTGCTAAATATTATCTGATAAAATAAAATTTTGAATTATTCCAAGCCCTTTAGCTGTTCCAATTCCTTTTTGTTAACTTTTATATATCCGTCCTTAACAAGCTTACATTCCTTTACCGTAAAGGTTTTCGGCGCTACATCTTCGGGTGCTTTGTCAAGTTTTACTTTGAGAGTTCCCGCAATAAGGTTATTTTCAACAACAAGACCCTTGCCCTCGGGGGTGTTTACTATAGCACCTACCTTCGGGGTTTTCTTTAACAGGTCGGTGTACGCCTCCTGCTCATATTTAAGACAGCACATCAGTCTGCCGCATGTTCCCGAAATTTTGACGGGGGAGAGTGAAAGCCCCTGTTCCTTTGCCATCTTAATGGATACGGGCTGAAATTCGCCCATATAACTTGCACAACAAAAAGGTTTTCCGCAAATTCCCAAGCCTCCGAGCATTTTGGCCTCGTCCCTTACGCCGATTTGTCTAAGCTCAATTCTTGTCCTGAAAACCGACGCCAAATCCTTTACAAGCGCACGGAAGTCCACTCTGCCGTCAGCTGTAAAGTAAAACAAAATTTTGCTGTTGTCAAATGTGTATTCAACATTTACAAGCTTCATATCAAGCTTGTGGTTTGCGATTTTTTGCTCGCAGATTTTGTAAGCTTCCTTTTCTTTAAGCTTGTTTTCAGCAAGGTGATTTAGGTCGCTGTCGTTAGCAATTCTTATAAGCGGTTTAAGCGGATGCGTAAGCTCTGCCTCGTCAATAGTCTTGTTGGGAGTTGCAACCTCCCCGCACTCAAGGCCCCTTGCAGTTTCAACCACTACCATATCGCCCTTGTTAAGCTTATTGTCAAGAGGGTCAAAGTAATAAACCTTGCCGACCTCTTTGAATCTAACTCCGATTACCTCTGCCATGAAATCCTCCTGTATTCTCCGCACAACCATGTTGTAAGGAGATTTATGTTAATGTTCTGTTTTATTTTTATTGCAGAGCTTTGTGTAAGCTCAATCATTTGTATTATTTGTCCCTTTGTAAAGCGTGCCGCAAGATTTTTGCCGAGCGTGCCGTCAAGCAGAGTGCTTCCTCCGACAGAAACAGCAAGCCCGTCACGCAAAAGCGTGCGTACCGCCGAGAGAGTTTCATCCGCCCCCTGTTTGTCCGAAAGAACATTCAGAGCAAGGAGCAAATCGTATTCTCGGGATGAAAGAATTCCGTTTACAATTTTTTGTGCATTTTCAAGCGATTTTTCGCTTATTTTAGCTTTCTGTTTGAGCCGCACTACCGTACAGCGTGAAAGTATGGTTACGAGTAGATTTTGTGCGTTTTCGCACAGCAAAATAAAATGCACATTCTGCGGCGGTTCTTCAAGCAGCTTTAAAAAAGAATTTTGAGCAATAACAGACAGCCTGTTGTCCGCCTCCTCAAAAATATATACTTTTGCGTTTGCCTCATTCGGCAGAATATACGCGTCCTTTGCGATACTGCGAATTTGCTCGATGGAATATGTTTTTGACTTTTTTTCGGGATATGCATAACTTATGTCGGGGTGTGACATAAGGCTTGCTTTTTGGCAATTTAAGCAAGTGCCGCAAGGCTTTTCGCGGCTTGTGCATACGGTGTACATAGCAAGGTATTTAGCAGCACTTAGAGCCGTGTCTTTGTTTTCACATTCAATTATTATTGCGTGAGGGATTCTGCCGTTGTTGTCAAGCTCAGACAGAGCGTTTTGAACGGCAGTATCAAAGCTAAAACCGTTAAAATTCATAGCACACCTCCTGCAAAGTTTATTATAACACCAAGTTAATCGGTTTTCTACATTTATTTAACCGGCACGGTATTCATCACAATATCGCCCTTATCGGTAATGTCAATGTATCCGTAGCTTGCCATATAGCCGCTGCAGTGCCCGGGATTCATAATGTTAAGTCCGTCCTCATAAAGCGTTAAGGCATTATGAGTATGTCCGAAAAGCAGAATATCCGCCTTTTCCTCTCTTGCTGCACTTACAATATTATAAAGTCCTGTTTTTGCGTTATAGAGATGACCGTGCGTGATAAAAATTCTTTTTCCGCAAACTGTCATAATCTCTTTTGACGGGAGGGTACTGCACCAGTCGCAGTTGCCCCTTACGCCTACAACCATTTTATCCTTTAAGGTTTCTTTAAGATACTGAACCTGTTCGTCGCCGTCGCCGCAGTGAAAAATTATTTCGGCACTCGGCTGTGCCTTTACAGCCTTCAAAAGTGTTTTTAAATCGCCGTGTGTGTCTGAAACAACTAATATACGCATTAAAAAACTCCGTTCTAAAAATATAATTAAAGCATAGAATATAGCGAGGTGTTTTTATGAATGATAATATAAACAAATTACTCTCAAGTTTGTCAAAACAGCTTGGAGTGTCCGAAAACCAAATTAAAAATGCAGCCAAAAGCGGAAATGTTAACGAGATGCTCAAAAATGCCGATACAGAGCAGTCTGAAAAAATAAAATCAATTCTAAATGATCCCGAAAAAGCAAAGGAGCTTTTAAACAGTCCTCAGGCACAGGCGCTATTAAAGCTGCTCGGCGACAATAAATGAGAGAATAAATTATAAACAGGAGAGGGTGTGAAAAGCAAAATGTCTGACATACAAGACAAAATCAATCAGATTCTCAGCAATCCCGAGGCACTAAAGCAGGTGCAGAGCCTCGGCGAACAACTCGGTCTTGCAAAGCCCGAAACGCCAAAGCCAAAACCAAAACAGTCAGAGCTTTTAGGCGACGATATGCTGTCGGCAATAACACGCCTTGCTCCTGTTATGAGCTCGGTGAACAGCAATGACGAAACGACGCAGCTTTTAAATTCTCTGCGTCCGTTTTTAAGCAGTGAAAAGCAGCAAAAGCTTGACCGAGCCGAAAAGATGATAAAATTTATTAAAATAATTCCTATCTTAAAGGATAACGGAATGTTTATTTAGGCTGCTTTAAGCATACATTAAAATCACCGAAATACCGTCTGAAAGACAAAATACAAAGGGGGTGAAGAAATGCCCGGCTTTGAAGAAGAAGCCTTTGCAAGGGCACAGCAAATTAACAGACGCCAACCGTTTCACCACGGCAGTCAGCAAAGCGTAAAGCCCTCTGCAAAGCAGGAACCGACAAACAAAGAGCAGTCAAAACATGAAAACAATGAACAGTCGAGCGAAAAAGCATTTGCACCAAAGCAGCAAGGCAATGCAAATTTGCTTGATATGATGTTCAAAAACAAGGAGCAAAGCCTTATTTTGCTTCTGCTTGTTTTGCTGATGGATGAAAATACAGACCCCGCTCTGCTGCTCGCTCTTATTTATCTGCTTATCTGATTTGACCGTTACCTCTTATTATAAACTTACTGCTTGTAAGCTCGTTTAGTCCCATAGGTCCTCTTGCGTGGAGTTTTTGAGTTGATATTCCGATTTCCGCTCCGAGTCCGAACTCTCCGCCGTCAGTAAAGCGTGTTGACGCATTTACATAAACAGCCGCAGAATCTACGCATGAGGTAAATTTATTTGCGTTTTGATAGTCGCTCGTAATTATGCTTTCGCTGTGACCGGTGCTGTATTTAGCAATGTGAGCAATGGCGTCGTCTATGCTGTCAACAACCTTAACGGCAAGAATGTAGTCTAAAAATTCTTCGGCGTAATCCTTCTCTGTCGCACTGACTACGCAGTCGCCGAGAATTTCCTTTGTTTTGTCACAGCCTCTGATTTCAACATTCATTTTATCAAGCTCTGCCTTAATTTGAGGCAGGGCTTTTTCCGCAATATCCTTGTGGACAAGCACGGTTTCTATTGCGTTGCAAACGGAAGGGCGGGATGTTTTTGCATTAAATATAATGCTTTTTGCCATATCTATATCTGCGCTTTTATCAACATAAACATGGCAGTTGCCGACCCCCGTTTCAATTACGGGTACCTTTGCGTTTTCTACCACACTCTTGATAAGTCCCGCACCGCCTCGGGGAATAAGAACATCAAGATAATCCGAAAGCTGCATAAGCTCGGTTGAGCTTTGGCGTGTTGTGTCCTCTATAAGCGAAACACAGTCGCGGGGAAGTCCGGCTTTTTCTATTGCGTCACGCATAATCTCGGCAATTGCTTTGTTTGAATTAATTGCTTCCTTGCCGCCTCGTAAAATTACGGCGCTTCCTGCCTTTAAACAAAGTGCGGCAGCATCGGAGGTGACATTGGGGCGAGCCTCGAATATTATTCCGATAACACCCATGGGAACAGTGATTTTTTCAATCTGCAATCCGTTTTTGAGTGTTCTGCCGTCAAGAATTCTGCCGATAGGGTCGGGAAGATTTGCAACTTCTGCCACACCGTTTGCCATGCCGTTAATTCTTTCTTCTGTCAGTTTTAATCTGTCAAGCAGAGAGTTTGTAAGGCCTGCTTTTTTACCGTTTTCTATATCAATATCGTTTGCTTTTATAATTTTGTCTGAGTTTTCCCTCAGTGCCGAAGCGATGGCGTTTAAGGCGTCGTCTTTTTTTGAGCCTGCCGTCATAAGAAAGCGTGACGCTTCCTTTGCCTTTGCTCCCATCATTTCAAGCTTTGTCATACTATCTCTCCTTGCTTGTTATTTGCAATATGTGTTTTACTCTTAGTTTATCGGGTTAATTAGCATATATTAACATTATTGTTTTGCAAGAAAAACCGTCCCGATGTTGTTTCCGTCAAATATTTCGTACAGGTTTTCGGGTGTTGAACCGTTAATAACATGAACCTCAACGCTTCTTTTGGTTGCATAATCAGCAGCCTGAAGCTTTGTTATCATTCCGCCTGTTCCTCTGTTTGAGCCTGAGCCTGCCGCCATCGACATAACATCCCGTGTTATATTTTGTACAACATCAATTTTTTTGGCGTTAGGATTTGTGCGGGGGTTTGAGTCATACAATCCGTCAATATCGGTTAGAATAATAAGTCTGTCCGCTCCGACAAGTCCTGCAACGATTGCCGAAAGCATATCGTTGTCGCCGAAGTTGTTGCCCTCAAGCTCATCAATAGCAACGGTGTCGTTTTCGTTGATTACGGGAATAATATTCATCTTCAAAAGTTCATTTATTGTGTTTATTACATTTTGCCTTTTTTGCTCTGTTTCTACCGCATAGCGTGTCAGCAGGATTTGAGCGACGCTGTGATTATATTCTCCGAATAGCTTGTCATACATAAACATCAGCTCGCATTGACCTATCGCCGCAAGTGCCTGCTTCTTTTTGGTTTCCGTGGGGCGGGACTCAAGTCCTGTTTTTCCCATTCCCACGCCTATCGCACCAGACGATACGAGCATGATTTCCTCTCCTCTGTTTTGCAGGTCAGAAAGTACTTTGCAAAGACTTTCAATTCTTCTGTAATTTATTTTTCCGTTTTCGTAAGTAAGCGTCGAAGTTCCTACTTTTACAACTGTGCGTTTATTACCCATTTTTAACACCTGATTCTGACTTATAGCTTTTAATTTACTAAAGCGTTATCGAAGCTATTATATCATATTTTGACCGACAATTACAACACTTTGCCAAAAGAATATATTAAAACCTAATGAATAACAGGCGATTTTCAGTTTATTCAATCTGCGGCAAATAAAGTATATGAAAAACCGTATTTTGATAATCTAATATAAAACCAAATCTCCCGAAAACAAATAAGCGGCAGTTTTAAACTGCCGCTTGCTGCATACTGCATATTAAAATAATACGGTATCAAATTTGTTTATCAATCCTCTGCCGGCTCTGTTTGAACGGGCGTTTCGGGCTTTGTGCTTTCAGTCGGTTTTGTCGTAGGCTTCTCGGTCGGTTCCGTAGTCGGCTTTGTTGTGGGTTTCTCTGTCGGCTTCACCGTCGGCTTGGTTGTCGTGTTTTCAGCCGGCTTTTGAGTAGGTTTTTGAGTGGGCTTAACCGTAACCTCTTCGGTCGGCTCCGTAACATCGTCAACATTTGTATCTTTGTCATTAGGATCATTTTCAGCGCTTATGAATACATATCCATGGTCAGTATCATATGACGATGAGCCAAGCTCTTCTCTGTCAACTTCCTTGCCGTCCTTGTAGTAAACTCTCCAAGCCTCTACTGTATAGCGTGAGCTTCCCTTGTCGGTTAGCTCGTTTTCGGTTTTAATATCATCATATGAGGATTCCTTAACACCCCAAATTGAAACATAAAGTGTTCTGTCAACTACCTTGCACTCCATAAACATCTGATACTCGGTCGGATTGGAAAGCTTGAGATCAAGCCTCGGGTAGTCAATCGTAGCGTCAAGTCCTGTCGGAACATAAGACGACGCCCACATATGACAGTAGCGTTCTTCTACGTCCATATTAGCTCTGATTGCCGCATTATAAATTGTTGAGCTTGATTGGCATATTCCTCCGCCGATACCGCTTGTAAGCTCGCCGTTTACTATAACGCCTGCCGCCTTGTAACCGTTGGATTCAAGATTTGAATCCCCCGTACATTCGTTAAATGACCATGTAGCTCCAGGCTCGATTACAGAGCCGTTGCAGGCAGCAAGAGATATTTTCATATTTTCCGTGCCGTTAGCAGAGTTTGTCGAAACAGTTTCGTAAGAAGAAAGTTTCTTGATGTTTTTCTTTAAATCATCAACCTGTATTTTAGCTTCAACAGTTTCAACCTCAGCGACAATTCTTGTTTCGGAAACGCCCTGCGCCATTGCCGACTTGAGCTGGTCGCTCAAATCATTTGTGTTAAGCTCCTTGCCTTTTTCGGCTTCCGTGTATTCAAAACGCTGCTTTGCGTATGGAGTAAATTTTGAAACATATGCGTTTTTAGCCTCTTTGTTTGTAGATGCTTCTATTTTTTTCGCATTTTCCTCAATCGAATCAACCGTTACGGTGGCAGTAACCGAATATTCCTTGTCTTTATCGGTGTGGTTTATGGTATCGTTTTTTATCTCGTTTAAAACTTCGTCGATATCATATGTATATTCAAAATCCGCTTGGGTAAGAGTGGTAATATTACCGTCGGCGTCAACCGAAATTGAAACAGGTTTTATAAAGCTCTCCTCTTGGAGTGTCAGAAGTTCTTTAGCTTCGTCCATGGTTTTGCCCGCAATAGAAATACCCGATACGACGGTATCATCCTTGAACACAAATTCATTTTCGGCATTTGAATTTCCGAACATTCCGTTTTGAAACAACGCAAAACCCGTAATTCCCAATGCAATAACTACAGTTGCGGCAATAGCCGAAATTAAAATAATCTTTTTCCTTTTATTTGGATTCGGCGAATTACCGTTGTTATTTGAATCCGTTGATTCTGCTCTGCCGCTTGAAATATCAACAAGACCGTCATCTAATACAATAAAATCATTATAGGAATTTTTATCCAAAAAACTCACCTCAAAAAATGCAAAAGTAAATCTTAAATCATGACATTAATTGTCTACAGTACATTTTACTATAAAGAAAAATAAAAATAAAGTATAAAATTGAAAATTTTAAAAAAATATTTAACAAAAAATCAATCTGATTTACGCTTGATTTTTTACACAAAACAAAATATTAAAAATGATTGCGAAAAAATAAAAAAACAGCTTTTTTAAAGCTAAAATAAATGTTGAAATTAGTTAAAAATATAAGTATAATAAATGTGTCAGTATGAATTCTCAAAAGATATTATTCGGAGTTATTTATGAAGATTCTTATATTTTCCGCTTCGACGGGCGGAGGTCATAAGCGTGCCGCTGCTGCTATAGAAGAAAAAATCAAAAAGCTAAGCCCCGAAACGAAGGTCAAGGTTGTTGACGCAATGAAAGCTATAGGCAAGATTTACGACAAGACCGTTTGCGGGGGCTATCATTTTATGGCGACTAAAATTCCTAAGGTTTACGGTGAGTGCTATAAAATTACAGACAGAAAAAACCTGATGTACAAAGCAGTAATGAAATCAAACACAATGATGTCTAAAAAGCTGTTTGAAACAATAAATGAATATTCACCTGATATCGTAATAATATGCCACCCGTTTGTCACAACAATGGTTTCAAAACTCAGACGCCAAGGCAAAATCGATGTCAAGGCTATCAGTATCATTACAGATTACGACGCTCATCGTACATATATAGTGCCTAAAATCGAAGCATATGTTCTTGCTGAGCCGCAAATGGCAAAAAAGCTTGTTGAGGAGTACGGAGTTGACAAAAATATTATATACCCTCTCGGAATTCCTATTTTTGACAGCTTTACTCAGCCGTTTGACAAGGAGGAAATTTGCAAAAGAGAGGGCCTTGACCCCGATGCTCCTACCGTGCTTTTGATGGCAGGTTCGTTCGGTGTTACAGGCGTGCTTGAGTTTTACAAAAATCTTGCAAAAAAGGCCGATAACACGCAGTTTATCGTTATAACAGGCCGCAATATCAAGCTTTTCGGTCACCTTGAAAAGCTGATTGATGAAATGGGCATGCAGGACAGAACAAAGCTTTTGTACTTTGTAAAAAATGTTGAGGACTATATGCATATTTCGGATTTAATTGTTACAAAGCCAGGTGGACTTACGGTTACGGAAAGTCTTGCCTGCGGATTGCCGATGGCGATATACAGTGCTTTTCCGGGACAGGAACGGGACAACGCCGACTTTTTGGTAAACGAAAATGCGGCTGTTTTGCTGAATAAGAAGAACGGCGCCGACCAAATTATTGAGCTGCTAAATTCACCGCAGCGGCTTTCGGATATGAAGAAAAAATGCAGAGAGCTGTCAATACCAAACTCTGCTGAAAATATTTTTAAACTCGCACAAAAAATCTGCGGAGAGGAACAACTCAGCTGAAAGGAATCATAAAATGAAAAAAGCACTTGCGTTATTATTGTGTATCATATCGGTTCTCGTTTCTTTGTGTGCCTGCGCAAATCCCGATGAGTTTTCCGACAGTGAAACACTTTCTAAGGATTATACAAGAAACACGGATCCGTCCGTTAGCTATAACTACGATGACGGAGCAACCTCGGCGCCTCTGTCATACAATGTGTATGCAAGCTCAATGACAAATTTTGAATTAAAGCTGTTTCGCAATTATTTTGCACAGCAAGAAGATAAGACAAACTCGACTTTGCTTGCCCCGATAGGAACAGTGCTTCAGCTCTCGCTTTTGGCAAACGGAGCAACGGGCGACTCAAGTGACGAGCTTTCGCTTGCACTCGGCTCTGATTTAACTTTGGACGACATAAATGTTTGCTCATCTTATTTTAAAAGCCGTATGGAAGCAGTTAGCAAAATCGGAAACGGCGAAGTTGACGAGCTTTCCGGCAAAAAAACAGAGACAGAAGAAACAGAATTTGTCCGTCTTGGCACGGATGTTTTCTTTAACGATACACTGGATGTAAAAACGGGATTTTTGCAGACAAACGCAAGCTATTTCGGCGGCGATATATTCCGTTTTATGTTTTCGGATAAGGACGCTTTGTCAAAGGTAAACAACACCTTGTCTGATTTTACCGATTCACAGGCGTTTGCAAGTCTTGATAAGGACAGCAGTATGTTTATGGTAAGCTCATCCGATGTAAGCGACCTTTGGCTTGAAAGCTACAGCAAGTCTGATATTGAGCAGGGTACTTTTAAGTCAAGCGGTTCCGATAAAAGCGTAGACTTTATGACATCAAACGAAACTCTGATAACATCCGATAAGGCACAGGGTGTTATAAAATACACAAGTAAAAACCCTCTCAAACTTATGCTTGTTATGCCGAATGAGGATATTTCGCTTGAGGAATATATTTCGGATTTCGATTACACTGAGTTTTCAAATCTTCTTGACAGTGTTGACATTACAAAAAAGACTACTGCTCAAATTCCCGAATTTACCGTTTCAAACGGTTCACAGGTAGTGCCGCTTTCAGAGGCCCTTTCAAAAAGCGGTTTGTACACACTGTTCACGGACGAAATTTCGTTTAAAAACATATCAAATTCCGATGATTTAAGAATAAACGAAATTTATGAGCTGACTGATGAAATATCAATCAGTGCATCGGGAATTAACAGTGATTCCGAGATAGCACAAAACCGCGCAGATGAGCTTGAGAAAACGGATTCTCAAATGAAATTCGACCGTCCGTTTATGTTCCTGTTAATTGATAACGAGAGCAGTATTCCTTTGTATATCGGAACGGTTGATAACATATAAAACTTATCAAATGAAAACTTAAACAAATCCGTTTATTCTTCTTTGTTTGTTGTTAATGTAACAAAAAGCTCGGCGATCCGCACAGCGGATACCGAGCTTTAGTTTTTATCTTTTTTATTTGATTTTTTGGTATAAGCCTGCTTAAACGGGACGATTTCTCCATCGCTCTCCTTTATGCTTACATTGTCAAGAGTGTTGTCAAATTGAGCACGGATTTCGCCGAGATAGATTTTATAAAGTTCTTTTTGCTCGGACTGTTCCTCCGAGGTAAGCCCCTGTTCACGCTTTTTCTTTGCAAGCTCATTTATTCGGTTGAGCATCTTTTTATCCATCATAGCACCTCGCTTTGGCATTTTGTTAATCATATCATATTTTTTCAAAAACTACAAGCGACTTGCAATTCTAAATACTTGAAAAAATCTAAAGATGTTGTATAATAGAAATGTTATGACAGTTATTTTGTTCGGAGGTAAACAATTATGGCAGAGAATAAAAAAATGGTAGAAGCCATTACAAGCAGAGATGAGGACTTTGCAAAATGGTACACCGATATTGTAAAAAAGGCTGAGCTTGTCGATTACTCAAATGTCAAAGGATGTATGGTAATCAGACCTTACGGCTATGCTATTTGGGAAAATATACAGGCCGACCTTGATCGCAGATTTAAGCAGACAGGTCATGAAAATGTTTATATGCCGATGTTTATCCCCGAAAGTCTGCTTCAAAAGGAAAAGGACCATGTAGCGGGTTTTGCACCCGAATGTGCGTGGGTAACGGTCGGCGGACAGGAAAAGCTTGCGGAACGCCTTTGTGTTCGTCCGACATCGGAAACACTTTTCTGTGAGCACTACAAAAAGATAATCAACACCTACCGTGATTTGCCCAAGCTCTATAACCAGTGGTGCAGCGTTGTAAGATGGGAAAAAACAACCCGTCCTTTCCTTCGTACATCTGAATTTTTGTGGCAGGAAGGTCACACAATGCACGAAACAGAGGAAGAAGCAAGAGAGGAAACTCTGAGAATGCTTCACATTTATGAGAGCTTCTACAGAGAGACCCTTGCAATTCCCGCTGTAATCGGAAAGAAAACCGAAAAGGAAAAGTTTGCAGGTGCAGAGGAGACCTATACAATAGAACCGATGATGCACAACGGTGTGGCACTTCAGGGCGGCACATCTCACTACTTCGGCGACGGCTTTGCAAAGAGCTTCGGAATAACATATACAGGCAAGGACAATAAGCTTCATTATCCGCACCAGACCTCATGGGGTGTATCAACAAGAATGATAGGTGCAATAATAATGGTGCACGGCGACGACGACGGCCTTGTCCTTCCGCCGAAGATTTCACCGATTCAGGTTGCAGTTATTCCTGTTGCGCAGCACAAAGAGGGCGTGCTTGAAAAAGCAAATGAGCTAAAACAAGAGCTTGAAAAGAACTTCAGAGTAAAGCTTGATGATTCCGACCATGCTCCCGGCTGGAAGTTTGCGGAGTATGAAATGAAGGGCGTTCCCGTAAGAGTAGAGATAGGACCCAAGGACATTGAAAAAAATCAGTGTGTTGTTGTAAGACGCGACACAAGAGAAAAAGCTTTTGTACCGCTTTGCGAACTTACCGAGTTTGTGAAAAAGCTTATGGAGGATATTCACAACTCAATGTATGAGCGTGCTCTCAAAAATACACAGGAAAAGACATTCTGTGCAACAAGCTATGATGAATTTATTGACATTGCAAAAAATCATCCCGGATTTATCAAGGCTATGTGGTGCGGTGACGGCGAGTGCGAGGATAAGCTCAAGGACGCTACGGGCGGCGTAAAGAGCAGATGTATTCCGTTTGAGGAAGAACACATTTCGGACACTTGCGTTTGCTGCGGCAAGCCTGCAAAACATATGGTATACTGGGGCAAACAGTATTAATTAATAATTTATTTCTTATTTAGAATATAAAAAGTAAAAAATTAAAGGTGGTGAGAAAATGCCGATTAAGGTTCAGAGCAATCTGCCCGCAATCAAGGTGCTTGAATCGGAAAATATCTTTGTTATGCCGAATGAGGTCGCATTAAGACAGGATATAAGACCGCTTAAAATTTTGATTCTTAACCTGATGCCAACAAAGATTGAAACCGAAACACAGCTTTTAAGGCTGCTTGGCAACAGTCCGCTGCAAGTGGATATTGAGCTTTTGCAGATGGCTTCGCACACATCGAAAAACACATCGCCTCATCACCTGACTACATTTTACAAAACATTTCAGCAAATAAAAGACGAAACATTTGACGGTATGATTATCACGGGTGCTCCTGTTGAGCAGCTTGAATTTGAGGAAGTTGACTATTGGGATGAGCTTTGCGAGATTATGGAATGGTCAAAGCACAATGTTTATTCAACATTTCATATTTGCTGGGGCGCTCAGGCAGGATTGTATTATCATTACGGAATACAAAAATATCAGCTTCCCGAAAAGCTGAGCGGCATATATTCTCATAAGATCTTAAACCCTCATCACAGACTTATGAGAGGTTTTGACGACACATTTTCTATACCTCATTCCCGCTATACAGGTGTAAATGAGGCTGACATCAAAAAGTGTCTGGGTCTTGAAATACTGTCTGTTTCCGATAAGGCAGGTGTTGCGGTCGTTTGCAGCAAAACAGGCAGACAGGTTTTTGTTACGGGACATGCAGAATACGACAGGGAAACGCTTGCAAATGAGTATTTTCGTGATGTAAGCAAGGGTATTAACCCCAAAATACCGTATAATTATTTTCCTGATGATGATGCGTCCAAGACGCCTCCGATGGTGTGGAGGAGCAATGCTACTTTGCTTTATACAAATTGGCTGAACTATTTTGTATATCAGGCAACTCCCTATGATTTGCATGAGCTTATTGAAAAATATCCCCATTAAATTATGAGCATAAATTAAAGCCGAAAGGATTCAAATCCCTTCGGCTTTTGTTATGTAGTTTTTTTCCCTGTTTTAATAAACTCAATCAGCTTTTCAATATCATCAAAATAATCGTAATCACCGATTATTCCCTCGCGGTGATAGACAACTCCGTTTCTTTCGTTTTCTTCAAGGCGGTTAAGCAGTTTGTCTTCACCGTATCTTTTTGCAAACAAGGTGAATCCATACGGCTTAATTTTGCCAAGTAAGCCTTTTTTGCAGTTTTCACTGCATTCATAGCAATGATTTATACCTTTTTCAATCGTACATCTTCTGTTTGCACACAAATCCTTGTCTTTGCAATCGTCGGAAAGACAACCGCCGCAATTATCATTTTCTGAACATAGACAGCAGGCAAGACCGCAGCGTGCTATTCCCATTTCTTTTTTCATAGTATGTAATCTCCGTTAATACGACTTTAATTTTGCAATGGCATCTGCCGCATCTTCAGCCTTAAAAACGGCTGTGCCGGCAACGCATATGTCGATTCCTGCGTTTGCCGCCTGTTCAATTGTAGTTTCGCCTATTCCGCCGTCAGCCTCTATCAAAATATCAATTCCGCGCCTTTTGCACTCGTCCCTGATTTCCTTTACTTTCGGCAGCATATCAGCCATAAAGCTCTGTCCGCCGAAGCCCGGTTCAACAGTCATTATAAGTACCATATCTATTTTATCAAGATAAGGGAAAACCGAGCTTGCAGGTGTTTTTGGCTTGATGACAAGCCCCGGTTTTACACCACGGCTTTTAATTTTTTCAATCGTTTTATCAATATCCGAGTCACATTCAATGTGAAAAGTAATTATGTCTGCGCCGGCGTCGGCAAAGTCTTCTGCGTATTTGAGCGGGTCACTTATCATAAGGTGGACATCAAAAGGTTTATCTGTATATTTTCTGACAGACTTAATTACGGGTGCGCCGAATGTTATATTTGGAACAAAATGACCGTCCATAACATCAAGGTGCATTAAATCAGCCCCTGCCTTGTCCATTCTAACAATTTCTTCACCCATTTTTGAAAAGTCACAGGATAAAAGTGACGGTGCGATTTTCATTTTATACTTCCTTTCACAGCTTGTTTACAAAATTATTATTTTGAAATTAATCAAATAAAAATGCGGTTACGGCTTTTGAGTTGACGGAGCGACTACTGCGGCAATGCCCCAGAAAAGTGAGTAAAGCAAAACTTCAAGCGTTCCCATTACTCCGACGCCTGCATACAAAGCAAGCGTTGCCGCAACTAAAATACCGAGAATAATTGCCATAAGCTGAATAAGTATGGAAAGTGAGATATTCTGCTTTATTCTTACGCTGCCGGATACGGCACGGGCAAGAGATGAAGTTTTGCCTCCTGTTATGAGGTAGGCTCTTGATTTTTCTTCGACTACACTTTGGGTCTCTTTCAGAGTGTTTCCAAGTCCTGTAGGAAGTACCTTTATGCTTCTGTAGAACAGTGTGTAAAGTTCGGCAATGAGGTCGTTTGTAATGTTGTAGTCTGTTGTTCTTATAAGAAAACTTATGCCGTTTGCTTCGGCACGGTGAAGCTCTGTTTTTAACTCTTGGTCAGCGTGGTATCTTGTTACCACCATTGCGACAAGTCTGCCGGCTCTTGACAGATAAGTTACCTGCTTTCCGTTTGATGTGTATTTTTCCTCGTATTCAATACTCGGAGTTTCAACATTGTATTTTTCAAGCAGCTTGCGTGAACCGACAAGTATTCTTTCGCTGTTAATCCATCCTACAAGTCCCATTTCGTCCTCGTAAAGCACGCTTTCCACTTCCGGCAGGGTTCCGTTTGTTTCAGCCACAACAGATTCAAATGCGTTTGCGATAGGATTTTGAGCTTCTTTTAAAATGGCTATTCCGCACAGCAGGGATTCGTCTACATTGTATTCTTCATAGGTCTTTATACCGTCAAGCTGAATTGAATCCGCAGGGAACAGCTCGTTTGCGTCAATCATAATTGCGGTACTGTCGCAAAATTGCCTGATTGACGGATATCCCGACAGCATGGCACCGAACGAAAGGAGCTTTTTGCAAAGAATTCTGACAGGCAGATTTACCGAAACAAGAGTTGCAACGGGAATCGCAACCGCCGTCATAAGTGCAAAGGCGTTAACGGCGTCGGTAAACGACACCTTAACGATACCGTAGATAATTGTAATTATGACTGCGGCAATTGTTGTAATCGGAGCAAGCTTTGATGCAAGGTCCTCACTCGGATCGGGCGCATATGATATTTTAAGAAAATTTGACGGAAATTTAGTTTTGTGCTGATAAGCAATGATAGTTTTGTCAGACGCCGTTCCGCTTAGCATTTGATTTGCAACAGATTCGTTGTTATAGATTTTTGCGGCGTACTTTTGACCTTTTGACGAAATAAATTTAAAGTTATCCTTAACTCTCAGCACCATAATCAGCTTTCCAAAATTGTTAACAAAGAAAGCAAGCAAAACGATTACACAGTAATAGTTTATGTTAAAGGAATTTAAGTCACCGATACAGAAGAAAGAAACTATTGTTTGTATCATTGCGGCGACCGAGCCTACCGCAACGGCGGTGTCGGAATTTCCCTTAAATCTTACAAGCGGAGTGAGACCGCTCAGTACTGCGATTCTGTTTATAAACAGAGAAAAACCGACTAATATAAAGTTTAAAATAGCGTATGCGGCCGGTGCAAAAGAAACTGCGAAGCAAATTGCTTCGGGGAAAAGGCGTGTCACAACAGTCAAAACTATTGATAATGCCGCAATTATACCTGAGATAAGACTGCGGATAAAAAGCTTTTTAATGTTGTGATTAAGCTCATACATAATGCTTTTTTCATCGTCATCTCCCGTGTAATCCTCAACGGGCTTTGTCTTTTCTTTGGGAGTGTCGTTGTCGTCCGACTCGTCCTTTGAGAAAAAACCGACAATGGCCGAAAGTACTTTTTCCTTAGCAGAACGCTTGTCCTTGTTTTCCTCCTGCTCCTGCTCATCCTCAACTTTTGGTTCGGGACGGATAACATGGGCTATTACCGACGGGTTTTTTGAACGGATATATTCATCGTATTCATGTGCAACAACATCGGTAAATTTACCTGCTTTGACATTTATAATTTCTCTCGGTTCATCGAGACGGTATATCGGAACTTTTGCCACAATTTTCTTGGGTGAGCTTTTGGGAGGTTCCTCCTCATTATCATCGTTTTTTACACCGAAAAGCTGTTCGTATTTGCCTTTTTCAGTTTCTTTTTTTGAGCTTTGTTCTTTTGTGCCTTGATTTTCATTACTGCCGAGCTCAATATCAATGCTGTCAATACTTTCGATTTGGCTTGCATCATCCCTAAACTGCTCCACTTCGCCGATTACTTCTGCCGAAAAGCTCGTATTTTCATCGTATTCGGGGGAGAGAGAAATAATTTTATTTTCTTCGGCCTCAGCTTTTGCCTTTTCTTCCTGCTCTTGTTTTAAAGCCTTTTTTTCAGCGTCGGCTAATGCCTGCTCGGGAGTTTTTACCTCTCCGGTGTTTCCGTCCATCATAAGGGACGCCTGCATTGTTGCGGCTGTCTTTTCGCCTACAATAGTGTTTGATGTATCAATATCATCAAGCGGACTTTCGTTTTTCAGCCTTGGCTTTTTGTTTGCGTTGCTGAAAATATCGTCCATTTTGGGCTTCGCACGATATTTTTGCGCGGTTTTTTCCATTTTCTCCTGGTCAGCAAGATAGTGTGTTTCTTCAAGTATGCTTTCTATTTCCTGTTCATAAAGTGAATCATAGTTATTATCTCGTTGTGACAAGGGTAACACTCCTTTCGTGTTTTGCAGGCTTTTCAGTATGACTTTGGCTTGTCCGCAAACATTACCTTTTGTTCATAGCACTGTACATAAGTATCCCTGCGGCAACAGATGCGTTGAGGGAATTAATTTTACCTTTCATGGGAAGAGATACAATCACATCGCATTTTTCTCTTACAAGCCGTGAAATTCCCTTTCCCTCGTTGCCGATTACAATGGCACAAGCTCCCGAAAAATCGCATTTTGTGTAGTCGGTTCCGTCCATGTCCGCCCCGTAAACCCATACATTGCGTTCTTTCAGTTCGTCTATAAGATTTGCAATATTTGTTACCCGCGCAACCCTCATATATTCAACGGCACCCGCCGACGCCTTGCCCACGGTGTAGCTAAGGCTTGCACTGCGTCGTTTCGGAACAATTACGCCGTGAACTCCTGCACATTCCGCGGTGCGGATTATTGCACCGAGATTGTGAGGATCCTCGATTTCGTCGAGAACAATAATAAACGGCAACTCGTTTCTGCTTTGTGCATATTCAAAGATATCTTCTACCGATGAATATTCTTTTACGGCGGCAAATGCAATTATACCCTGATGGTTTGTATTGCCTGCAATGTAGTCAAGCTTTGTTCTGTCAACCTCTTTAACGGGAATTTGTTTTTGCTTTGCCTTTGCAATAATTCCCACAACGGCACCGTTTTTTTCGCCTCTCGCAACGAGAATTTTGTCTATGGCTCTGCTGCTCCTGACCGCTTCGCTTACGGGATTTCTGCCTGAAATAATATCTGATTTTAATTCATTGTTTTTTTCAGTCATTTTGTACCTCAAAATAAATGATAATTAAATATATACTGACATATTATATCATAAAATTTTGAAATAATATATACTTATGCGAAAAATAATGACTAAACATAATAAAGAGTGTCAAGAATTATTGCTCCCGTGTCGAGATTTTTCGGAATTATTCCGTAAAGTCCCGTCAATCTGTCTTCAAAAATACATATGTGCGGAGGAAACGGTGTAAAACTGAAGAAAAACGCCGCAAACAGCATAAGCATAAAAAATGCGGGATAAAACAAATCTTCAAGTTTGCGGTTTGAATACATCAGTCTGTAGGATAAAAACAATGATGTGCAAATGCAGAATATTGCACATATAAAGCACAGGATAAATTCATCATCAAGGTTAAGCAAACTCAATACAAGAGAAATTAAAATATATGACACACCGAGATAGTACAGAGATATTACCTTAACGGCCGCAAAGCGTTTAAGCGGAAGGTGAAGACTTAAAAGCTCAAGAAATCCCCAAAGAGCATAAGGCAAAAGCATGGTCTTTAAAATTTCCCAAATGCTGTCGTTTACCGAGCCGAAAATCACTCCTATTGCTTCTCTGTTGCAGAGAAGATAAAGGTTTTGCATAAATACGGAAAGGATAATGATGAAAAATATTCCGCCTATTTCGAGTTTCATAAGTGTTTTTTTCATATGCCACCTCGGATATTATTTATAAAATGAGATTGAAATGTATTTTTAATATTCTCAAAATAAAATATACAAAAAGTATATTTCTATTCTTTCAACAAAAATGTTGAAAACTATGTTGAAAGTGTTAACACACATGCAAAATCACACCGTAATTTACAAGAATTTTACAGAGTAATTAAAAATATATCAAAATTTTGTGTTTTCAACAGACAAGAGATTGTTAAAAAAATATCAAAAATAAATTACTAATCGTATAATGATAATGTCAATTCTGTTTTTTTGTAAAATTTAAATTTTAATATCCGTTTTTTGTTTTTGTTTAACTTGTTCCGAAATAAAGCCTTACGGTAATCACGCTCATTACAGCGGCAGTCATATCAGCTAAAATTGCCGCAAAAAGCGTATGTCTGATTTTTTTTACTCTTATGCACCCGAAATACATAGCTATTGCATAAAATGTGGTTTCACTTGAGCCTGCAAGAACAGAAGCGACTCTTCCTGCAAAGCTGTCGGGACCGCTTGTTTCAAACAGCGATGTCAAAAGTGCCGTTGAGCCGCTTCCCGAAACAGGTCTTAAAAGAACCATGGGGACTATTTCGGGAGGGAATCCCAAAAAATCGGCGGCAGGCTCAATAAAGCTGCAAAGTACATCTATGGCACCGCTCGACCGCAGTAGATCAACAGCAAACACAAGTCCTATAATTGTGGGAGCGATTGAATACAGTATTTGCATTCCTTCCTTTGCGCCCTTTAAAAACACATCAAAAACAGCTACTTTTTTTATCAAGCCAAACACAATTATGATGCAGGCGAAAACAGGCATAATTAATTCCATGACTTAACACTCATTCCTTTTTGATGAATTGAGGGTACAGGCACATATAAGAGCCACTGCAAGTGCGGTCGCGGAGGATATCCACACAGGGACGATAATTTCAAAGGGAGCCTGACTTGAGTAGGCAAGTCTTAGGGAGGCGAGTGTCGTAGGCAAAAGCTGAAGAGATGCCGTATTCAGTACAACAAATATTATCATCTCGTTGCTTGCCGTGTCCCGCCTGTCGTTAAGAGTATGTAACTGCTCCATGGCTTTCAGACCGAAAGGTGTAGCCGCATTACCGAGACCGAGCAAATTTGCACTTATGTTCATTGAAATGCTTTGAAAAGCGTCGCTGTTTTTGTCAAGCCTCGGAAACAACGGTCGTATAATCGGAGAAAAAATTTTTGCAAACACAGATGTCAGACCGCTTTCGACAGCAATCTTCATAATTCCCGACCAAAGACAAATTATTCCTGCCATTGTAATAATTAATTGAATGGACGATGCACCGCTGTCCATAAGTGCCTTCGACAAAGTTTCTGTATTTCCGAGAAAAATCGAGCAAAAAATACTAATTATTACAAGTCCGCTCCAGATATAATTTAGCATAAAATCTCCTTTTTTGACAAATATCACTTTAAATCATTGGAATGTGTTCACAAATTTGTGTACAATGTAAAATTTACTGTTTTTGTTGACATATAGCGAGATAAATGGTAGAATATATACAAAAAATGGTGATGGTGAAGGTTATTATGATTTATACTAATTTTAGAGAAATTGACAAAGCAGGTCGAATTGTGATATCTAAGGACATCAGAAGACATCTCAATCTTAACCCCGGTGATGTTCTCCATATTGAGGCTGACGACCATTGTATTACAATTAAAAAAGCGGAAAACAAATGTGTATTCTGTAACTCCACAGTTAACCTCGAGGAATTTGAGGGTAAGTATGTGTGTGCAGAATGCCTTAAAAAGCTCCGTTCATAAGACTTGCCGTTATTTGCTGTTTTTGCTATACTATGTATAGTATCAAATAACTGCAAATATGAATAATCATCGTTTTGCGGTTTTGCAAACGGAGTGAAGCCATATGAGAATTTTTCTCGCCGATATAAGCAATGTCAGTCTTGAGCACAGCTTGCTGCTTGACAGTCAACGCAGACAGCGGGTTGACCGATACAGATTGCTTGATGATAAAAAACGCTGCATAACATCGGGGCTTTTTATAAAACGCTTTTTTGGGGATAAATGTATCCGCATTAATGAGTGGGGAAAACCGTTTGCACCGGACGGTGGTTGCTTTAATATCTCACATAGCGGCAGCTATGTCCTTTTTGCCTTGTCTGATTTTGAAATAGGGTGTGATATTGAGCGTTTGCGCTTTGTTGATCCCCTGAAAACGGGCAGGGCTGTTTTTGGTGAAACAGAGAGGCAGTATATTACTGACAGCCATGACAAAATCGGCAGTTTTTTTAAATTGTGGACAAAAAAAGAAAGCCTGCTCAAATGTATGGGCGATGGCTTCCACAGGAGTGCAAAATCCGTAAATGTTTGTTTTGACTGCTTTGAGGAGCAGGGAAAAAAATATTTTATGAAAAGCTTTGGCTTCTCGGATTATATGGTTTCGGTATGTTCCGTTAAAAACGATTTTCCGAGAAGCATCGAATTTATTTCACAAACGGAGCTTACAGATTATTAGAATAATAAGAGTCGGCAGCACAACGCTGCCGACTCTTAATTAATTTTACTGATAAATTCTAAAATTATGAATTTGCTTCAATGTAAGAAACAAGAGAGCCGACGGTTTTGATGTTCTCGATTTCCTCGTCGGGAACTTCTACATCAAACTCATCTTCAATTGACATAAGCAAATCTACAACATCAAGTGAATCTGCGCCGAGGTCTTCCTGTAAATCTGTTTCCGCAGTAATCTTATCCTCTTCAACATCAAACTGCTCAGCAAGGATTGCCTTAACTTTCTCTAATACCATTAGTAATTCCTCCCATTAAAAATTATTAGGCGCTTTTGTTTGTAATTATGGACAAAAGCACATATTTTATGCTACAATGGTGTGAAAGCAAAATTTGGTTTGCTCTACTTCAATAATATTATTGATAAAATGACGCTTTGTCAATATGTATTTTAAAATTTACTAAAAAATTCTTAAAATTGCATAAATAAATACATTTGTTATTAATTATGAATAGATAAAATATAAAATTCGGAGGTAAGGTAAATGAGCATTAGGAAATACGCCGTAATAGGACATCCGATAGGACACACGATGTCGCCGTTTATTCATAAAAGACTTTTTGAGCTTGCGAAAATTAACGCTGAATACGCAACGCTTGATATTTCTCCCGAAATGCTGGCAAAAGAGTATGAGAGAGTGCTTTCAAAGCTTGACGGATACAATATAACAATTCCCCACAAGCAGAACATTATACCGCTGATTGATGAAATTGACGACAAAGCAAAAATGTACGGAAGCGTCAACACAGTATCAAATACAAACGGAATTGCAAAGGGATATACTACAGATCCCGACGGTTTTTTGAAGGCATTGGAAGCGTCCGATATTCCGATTTGCGGAAGAGTTGTAATTCTCGGCTGCGGCGGCGTCGCAAGAACAATGGCATATGAAGTCGTTTTAAAGGGTATGCCCCTGCTTTTCGCCGTAAGAAAAGAGGATGAAAATATTGCGAAGCTTTTATGTTCCGAAATTATGAATACAGTCAAGGGCTCTAAAGTAAGCTGTTGTCTTATAGACGAATTGTCGGGCGATATAGACCTGCTTGTAAACGCAACCCCTATAGGAATGTTCCCAAAAACCGACGCCCAGCCTATTAAGGATTCCGTTATTAACAAATGTGCAAGCGTATTTGACGCAGTTTACAATCCGCTTGAAACCGTGCTTATAAAGAAATCGCTTGCAAACGGAGCAAAAGCGGTGGGCGGAATGTCGATGCTTGTGTGGCAGGCGGTTGTCGCTCACGAAAAGTGGGACGGTTCGATTTATGACAAAGACGATATTGCAAAGCTTTGCGTTGATTCGGCAGAGGAGCTAAAGAACAGATAGCAGGTGTTTAGTTAATGGATAATATAGTGCTGTGCGGATTTATGGGCTGCGGCAAATCCACCGTAGGTAAAAATTTGGCACGCAAGACGGGTAAAAAATTTATTGATATGGATTCATACATCGAAAAAAAAGCAGGTATGACCGTGACTGAAATTTTTGATAAATTCGGCGAAAAGGGTTTCAGAGAAATGGAATATGAAGCTTGTAAAGAGCTTTCTGAAATGAAAGGTCTTATAATTGCTTCGGGAGGCGGAGCATTTACATTCAAGCGTAATGTCGATGCGTTTAAGGGCAGAGATATTATTGTTCTCCTCGATGTACCGATTAAAACAATAAAGTACAGACTGCGAAATGACAAGTCAAGACCGCTTCTTCAAAAGCCTGACAAAGACAAGGTTATGCAGGAACTGTACGAGCGTCGGCTGCCGGTCTATAGGGAAGCGGCGGATGTTGTTGTAAGCGGAAAAAACACACCTCTCGGCACGGCTTTTTCCGTAATTGACGCTGTAAGCACGCTTAAAAAATAAATTACCTATTGATTATAACGCTTTAAAGTGGTAAAATATATTGGAGAAATTTAATTTATGTGAAAGGATGTATTATAAATGATTATAGTATTAAAGCCCTCCGCATCAAGTGAGCAGATTACTAAATTTACGGAAATGCTTAAAGATACATACGATGTAAAGGTAAATAAATGGGACGGCGTTCAGTCAACCGTTCTCGGTCTGATCGGAGATACAACTAAAATTGATATTGAATATATTGACGCACAGGATATCGTAGAAAGCGTCAAAAGAGTTCAGGAACCGTACAAAAAGGCAAACAGAAAATTTCATCCCGATAATACGGTTATAAGAATAAACGATGATGTTGCGATAGGTGACGGAAGCCTGCAAATTATGGCAGGTCCCTGTTCCGTTGAGAGCGAAAGCCAGATTGTGCAGATTGCAAAGGATGTAAAAAAATCGGGTGCAACATTCCTCAGGGGAGGAGCGTTTAAGCCCCGTACATCTCCCTATGCTTTCCAGGGATTAAAGGCTGAGGGACTTGATCTCTTAAAGATTGCAAGAAAAGAAACAGGACTTCCCATTGTAACCGAGATTATGCGTGCTTCTCACATTGATATGTTTGAAAATGTAGACATAATTCAGGTCGGCGCGAGAAATATGCAGAATTTTGAGCTTTTAAAAGAGCTTGGAAAAATCGACAAGCCCATTTTGCTCAAACGCGGACTTGCTGCCACCATAGAGGAATGGCTTATGAGTGCCGAATATATTATGGCGGGGGGAAATGACAAGGTAATTCTTTGCGAGCGTGGTATTCGTACATACGAAACCTTTACGAGAAACACACTTGATATATCTGCAATACCGATTGTAAAGACCCTTTCACACCTGCCCGTAATAGTAGATCCGAGTCACGCCGCAGGAAAGTCGTGGCTTGTAGAGCCGCTTGCAATGGCAGCGGTTGCGGCGGGAGCCGACGGACTTATTATTGAGGTTCACAACGACCCGCCTCACGCTCTGTCAGACGGTGCACAGTCGCTTACGCCTGAACAGTTTGACAAGGTTGCAAAAAAGGTATTTGCACTAAAGAATGCGTTAAATGAAGTTTAATTTTCATCGGAGGAAATCCCAATGAACATAGCCGTAGTAGGACTCGGAATAATCGGAGGAAGCTTTTGCAAGGCGATAAAAAAATATACCGATCACTATGTAATCGGCATAAACCGTACTGCCAAAACAGCACAAAAAGCGTTGGATATAGGTGCGATTGATGAAATCGGAAACCACGAAAGTCTTAAAAAGGCCGATCTGGTTATACTTACTATGTATCCTCAGGCTGATGTTGAGTATATTCAAAAGTACGGGGATTGCATCAAAAAAGGTGCTGTCGTAACCGATGCCTGCGGTATTAAGCGCGCGATTTGTCCTGTGCTTGAGCGGCTTTCAAAAGAATACGGATTTGTTTTTGTCGGAAGTCATCCTATGGCAGGCAAAGAAAAAAACGGATTCGATGTTTCGGATTCAGAGCTTTATCAGGGGGCAAGCTTTATAATTACTCCGTGCTCTGCCGAGCAAAAATATGTTGATTTACTCTCGGATTTTGCGGTATCAATAGGGTTTGGAACGATAAAAATAACTACACCCGAAGAACATGACCGAATGATTGCGTTTACTTCGCAGCTTCCCCATGTCCTTGCGTGTGCCTATGTTTTAAGTCCCTGCTGCCCAAATCACAAAGGATTTTCTGCGGGCAGTTACCGTGATGTTTCGAGGGTTGCAAATATTAATTCAAGTTTATGGAGTGAGCTTTTTCTTGAAAACAAAGAGCCGCTCGTAAAAGAGCTTGATATTCTTGTAGAAAATATAGGCAAGATTGTTGATGCCGTCAAGAAAGAGGACAGGGAAAAACTTACTGAGTTGCTTGAAGAGGGGCACAGGGTAAAGGAATCTCTCGGAGAATGACGAAAGGAATTATCTTATGAGAACAGTTCATGTGGGTACGGGTAAGCCATACGATATTTTTATTGAAAGAGGAATAATCGACAGTTGCGGCGAGTACATAAAAAAACTGTCCAAGGCTGAAAAAGTCACTGTAATAACGGACTCAAATGTTGCACCTTACTACCAGTGGCGTGTGCTTAATTCACTCGGAAAAGCAGGCTTTGAGACCAAGACACATATTTTCAAAGCGGGCGAGGAATCAAAAAATCTTGACAGTATTGCTCGTATGTATGATACCCTTGCAGGCTTTAAAATGACAAGGAAAGATGTTATCCTTGCACTCGGCGGAGGTGTCGCAGGTGATATGGCAGGCTTTGCTGCGGCGACATACCTTAGAGGAATTGACTTTATTCAGGTTCCCACATCTCTTCTTGCACAGGTTGATTCGTCGGTAGGCGGCAAGACAGGCGTTGATTTGTCCTACGGTAAAAATCTTGTGGGAGCGTTTCATCAGCCTATTGCCGTTTTGATTGACCCCGATACACTCAGTACATTGCCCGACGACTATATTTGCGACGGAATGGCAGAGGTAATAAAATACGGATGCATAAAGGATGCGGATTTTTTCCAAAAGCTTGCAGAGTCAAACGCTTTTGACCATATTGAGGATGTAATAGAAAAGTGTGTCACGATAAAGCGTGATGTTGTAAGCCGTGATGAGCGCGAAGCGGGCGAAAGGATGCTGCTTAATTTCGGACACACACTCGGTCATGCTATCGAAAAGATTTATGACTTTAAGGGAATATCTCACGGAATGGCGGTTGCAATCGGAATGGTGCTTATTTCAAGAGCAGGTGAAAAGGCGGGCATTACAAAACAGGGCACAGCCGATAAGATAGCTGACCTTTGCCTTAAATACAGTCTGCCGACAACCGACAGTGCAAGCTTTGAGCAAATGGCTGAGGCGGCGTCCGGTGATAAAAAAACATCAGGAAACAGTATTAATCTTGTTTTGCTCAAAGAAATCGGAAACAGTGTTATAGTAAATAAAAAGCTTGATGAGTTAGAAAGCTTTATTACTGCCTAAACAGGTGATTAAATGCAAAAAGTAGTCTATTCTCCGTTTGTACCCGACGGGTCGGTAAACATTCCTCCGTCAAAGAGTGATGTGCACAGGGCGATTATCTGTGCGGCTCTTGCAAACGGCGTAAGTAAGATATCTCCCGTTGCACTTTCAAACGATATAAAGGCAACAATAGAATGTATAAAAGCTCTCGGTGCGAGAGCCGAAATCGACGGTGATGTACTCACTGTCGATTCAACCGATATGTTTAACTGCAAAGATGTAACGCTTGACTGCGGAGAAAGCGGAAGTACACTCAGGTTTTTCATCCCTGTTGCAGCCTACGCAGGAGTAAATGCGAAATTTATCGGGCACGGACAACTGCCGAATCGTCCTATCGGAATATTTACAAAATCACTTCCAAAAAAGGGTGTTAAGTGCAAAACCGAGGGCGGTTTGCCTTTGCAGATAAGCGGAACGCTTAAAAGCGGAGTTTTTGAAATACCCGGCAATGTAAGCTCGCAGTTTATAACAGGACTTTTGTTTGTTCTTCCTTTGCTTGACGGTGACAGCAAAATTGTACTTACTTCTCCGATAGAAAGCGTCGGATACATTAATATGACAATATACACCATGTCAAAATTCGGCGTATCGGTTAAAACTACCGATTACGGCTGGTATATCAAGGGAAATCAAACCTATATTCCCTGCAGCTATACAACTGACGGCGACTGGTCACAGGCTGCGTTTTTTATGGTTGCAGGTGCAATAAGCGGATCGGCAACTGTTAGAGGAGTTTTTGCCGATTCAAATCAAGGCGATAAAAAAATAGCAGATATTTTAAAACAGTTCGGAGCGGTAGTTGAACAACAAGAAAGCAGTATTACTGTAAAATCTGCTCCGATGAAAGCAATAACAATAGACGCGTCTCAAATCCCCGATATTGTCCCCATACTTTCGGTTTGTGCGTGTTTTGCACAGGGAACAACAAGGATTATAAATGCGGGGCGTTTAAGAATAAAAGAATGTGACCGTCTCAAGGCAAGTGCCGATTTAATTAATAATCTCGGCGGAAATGCAAAAGAGCTTGAGGACGGACTTGAAATAACAGGTGTGGGACAGCTTAAGGGCGGAAGCGTTGACGGCTGCAACGATCACAGAATGGTGATGTCTGCGGCAGTTTGTGCCGCAGGCCTTGACGGCGAAATTGAGTGCAGCGATCCCTACAGCATTAACAAAAGCTATCCCGATTTTTTTGAAGATTACAGAAAGATAGGAGGTAGTGCAAATGTCCTCAACCTACGGTGAAAAAATAAAAATTTCGGTTTTCGGCGAAAGTCACGGAAACGGAATCGGTGTTGTTATCGACGGGCTTCCGTCGGGAGTAAAAATAGATATGGACAGCGTGCTTTTGCAGATGGCACGGCGTGCTCCGGGCAAGGACAAAACTGCAACTCCTCGAAAAGAAAGCGATATTCCGAAGGTGCTTTCAGGTATGCTAAATGACACTTTGACAGGTGCGCCGCTTTGTGCGGTAATTGAAAACACCAATACCCGCAGCGGCGACTACTCAAATCTTCTTACCTGTCCGAGACCCGGTCACAGCGACTATACCGCGTTTGTTAAATATAACGGTGCAAACGATATAAGAGGCGGAGGACATTTTTCGGGACGAATTACCGCTCCCATCGTGTTTGCAGGTTCAATTTGCAGACAGATTCTCGAAAAAGAGGGAATAAAAATTGCCGCACATATCAGCAGTATAGGTCCTGTAAAAGATAAGCTTTTTGACCCTGTCAAAATTGACGATACCCTTGTTGCAAAACTAAATTCATCTTCATTTGCATTAATAGATAATTCTGTTGAAGGAAAAATGCGTGAGGTGGTTGAGTCTGCACGAATGAACCGCGACAGTGTCGGCGGGACAATTGAGTGTGCCGTGACAGGCATAAAAGCAGGTATCGGTGAACCGATGTTTGACGGTGTTGAAGGCGTAATCGCAAAAGCTGTTTTCGGAGTGCCTGCGATAAAGGCAATAGAATTCGGCAAGGGGTTTGAGCTTTCCGAGATGTTAGGTTCTCAGTCAAACGATCCCTTTGAATACGACGGCGACAGAGTTGTTACAAAAACTAATAACTGCGGGGGAATTCTCGGCGGAATAACAAACGGTATGCCTGTAATATTCAGGACAGCAGTAAAGCCCACTCCGTCTATTTCTCAGAAGCAAATGACGGTTGATTTACAAAAGAAAGAAAACACAGAGATTGAAATTCACGGCAGACACGACCCATGTATCGTGCCCCGTGCAGTCCCCGTCATTGAGGCGGTAACTGCAATAGCTATTGTGAATTTAATGTAAAGGAAGCCGATCTATGAAAGATTTAACCGAAATAAGAGCCGAAATAGATAAGATTGATAACGAGCTAATCGAGCTTTTTAAAAGAAGAATGGATTGCTCAAAGGCGGTAGGATTATATAAAATGGAAAACAACATCCCCGTACTCAACCAAACCCGAGAAAACGAAATTCTTGACAGTGTTGAGAAGAAGGGCGGGGAATACGGTCCCCATGCAAGACTGTTGTTTTCAAATATTATGGAGCTTTCAAGGTCTCTTCAGCACAATATTGTGGGAAGCGGAAAAAAGCTCCGTGCAGATATTGTAAACGCAGACTCAAAAATGCGTACATCAGATGTAAAAGTCGGATATCAAGGCATTAAGGGTGCAAACGGACACGAAGCAACTTTAAGGCTGTTTCCGAATTGCGAAACCGTGAACTACAAGACTTTTTCCGATGTATTTAATGCGGTCGATACCGGTGAAGTGGCATACGGCGTTTTGCCTGTTGAAAATTCAACGGCAGGCTCAGTATCAGCAGTTTACGATTTGATATTAAAGCACCGCTTTTATATAGTCAATGCACTTGATTTGCCCATAGACTATTGCCTTGCGGGGTTGAAGCAGTCCGAGTTTTCGGATATTGAAAAAATTTGGTCGCACCCCCAGTCTATTTCTCAGTGTGCAAATTATATTGCAAAAAATAATTTTGTGGCTACCCCTTTTGAAAATACCGCAGTAGCCGCAAGAGAAGTCGCAAGAGAGAAAAGGCTGAATGTCGCGGCGATATGCTCATATAAAGCGGCAGAGGAGTACGGACTGAAGATTCTCGATGATCATTTGCAGGATGATAAGGATAACACAACGAGGTTTATAGTAATTTCAAAAACTCTTTGCATTTCGGAAAATGCCAATAAAATAAGCCTTTGTTTTTCTTTGCCTCATGTAACAGGTTCGCTGTACGGACTTTTGTGCAGGTTTAATTCACTTGGTCTCAACTTAACAAAAATTGAATCACGCCCAAGAAAAGGCAGGGAGTTTGAATACCTTTTTTATCTTGATTTTGCGGGCAATGTACATACCGACAATGTAATCGAGCTGATAAGTCAGTTGAGTGAAGAAATGCCTGAATTCAGTTTTCTGGGCAATTATTGCGAACTGTAATAAAATAATAATTTATCAAATGAGTCGCTCATTGGGCGGCTCATTATTTTATTATTTATCTAAAATACATAAATTTTATTCTATAATACAATAAACAATATCAATAACATAAAAACCCTAAAAAAGCAAAGAAAAGGGGGTTGAAAAAGGTAGAAAGATTTGATATAATAACGACTGTTGCGAAAAGAGCGGATAAAAGACAGCGGCCCGAAAAAAGTTTAAAAAAACTTAAAAAAAGGGTTGACAAATAAAAAATGCTGTTGTATAATAGCTCTTGCGCTGTTGAGAGCGAGGCAAAGGAAATCCCGAGCCTAAAGCTTAAAACAGAGGCAATTAGGACCTTGAAAATTAAACAACGAAAGTAGAAAGAAACCCGTAATGACTTTGAGAGAAGCTCAAAGAATTACAGTGAGATGCACACAAAAAGCATCAGTATTTCGGAATACGAAGTTAGTATTCG
>CALYBM010000018.1 GCA_944412525.1 uncultured Ruminococcus sp.
AATAAGTGAAATAAAGATTAAACCGCTGCCGAAGCTTATGCAAAAGGCAGCGGCAGTTTTTATTATGTAGGATAATTTTAAATTTATTGTTAAGAAAACGACAGAAATAAAACCTGTCAAATAAAAGTGAAAAATCGTTATAAAGTTGTTGACATTTGTTGCTAAAAATGCTATAATTTGAGCATAAAGGAAAATAATAACAAATAATATTAACAAATTATAATTAATATATTAATTAATAATGAAAATGTAGGGTTATTTTTGCTGCAGTAAATTAACATATATATTTTTAATTTATTAAAAAAGGAGGTTTCAATCTATGAAACAAAAAGTCAGCAAAATTAAAAGGGTAGCAGTGACATCGTTAGCGGCAGTATGTGCACTTTCATCAGTTGCGGCAATAAGTGCGAGCGCTGTAACAGCAAGAACGAATACATATTATGTGTATCAGGAAAAATCATATGGTACTTTGACTTTGACCCAATCATATATCAATGCGTCTACTTATTGCGAGCTTGCGCGCGCAGGCAAGATAGCAAAAACAGATTATGAATACTACTATAACGGAATGATCGATTATGCTGTTTCGCAGGCTGGCGGAAATTATGATAGAAACACATTTAATGATACTTCTAACTCTACAACTGTATCAGCAGTACGAGGGTTAGACGATGTTGATAGATACATATGGGCGAAAAGTTACCATAAAGTTAAAATTAATTCTTATATAACATGGAATAGTGCCGGATGTGTAGGTAATACGAATGGATATGATATTCCATATATCATATTAGATTATTAAGTGTTGGAAAGAGCAGCATGTTGCTTTGTGGCAATATGCTGTTCTGTTTAGGAGGTACTTAATTATGAAAAAAATTATAAGTATCATATTATTATGTGTAATGATTTTTATACCGTCAGCATGTGACAAAAATGAAAAATCCGATATAAATTCAAATGACTTATTAGACTTTAACAATGATTATCAATATTATTACAGTAACATCAACGGGTTAAACTTATCCATTACAAAGTCGGATTTTGGATACTATATATTTTTGCAAAACGGATTGTTGTGTTATATTGACAAGGAGTCTATGGAAGCCACGCCTTTGTGCAACAATGTTAATTGTACTCACGAGGATAAAAATACCTGCGATGCATATTTTAATACATACAGTGTGCCTTGGAGCAGTGGAAATACTTTGCAGTATAATAACGGTCAAATATATATTCTCGTAAGAAATGAGGACAGATACGGTAATTTTGAGGGAGTGTCATTATACAGCGTTTCAGCTGACGGCTCAAAGCAAAAAGAGCTTGTTTCTTTTAAAGATGGGTTTGCAAACTGGATAATACATAGGGGATATTTTTACTATGTTAAGATAGATTACAGTGATGATATAGAATCTTATTCGGTAGAAAAACCATTTAAAATTTACCGATTACCCATTGATAACTTAAAGAGTGAACCGCAACTTGTATTCGACAGCGGCAAATACTGCGATTATGTGACAGGAGGTGTCCACCCATTATTAGCTTATGAAAATTACATAATGACAACGGTAAGCCCTATTTCAAAATATAAAATAAATGATATTAACAATGGGGAAGAGTATGTAGGAGCAGATAGCCGCAGATATTTTACAATAAATACCGAGAACTTATCCGTAACTGAGATAATAAATAATGACGGCGAAGTAAATGCACCGATATTTTATAACGGCAAGCTTTTATACCATATTATAAAAAACAATAAATTTGTTTACTACACTTCCGAACTGGACGGTGATAATGCTGAACTTGTAAAAGAAATGCAGTATTCCGATAATGTTTTCAGCGACGGCATTAATTTGTATATGCAAAATATTGATGAGCTTTTTGATGAAAAAATGAAAAACGAAAAAATTTATCTTTTAGATTCTGATTTATCAAAGTCAGGTTCGGCAACTCTTCCGATAACAAAATTTTCAATAAGTAATATTCCTCAGGATCCTGATTATTTTATATTTATTAATTATCAACAACAAGAAAACCTATCGGGTGATTTTGAAATTCGATGTATAGACAAGTCTCAGCTTAAAAACAGTGATACAGAAACAATTGAATATAAAACAGTGTACTCAAGTAGTAGAAGTACCATTGACAACAAAACAGCAGAACCTGATGACACGCTAATCTTGGACACGGAAGATAAAGATTTGCAAAATGTTTTTGAAAACGCCAAAAACAAGTGTTACAAAGTGTCCGTATCATATGACGATAATCTTTCGGATACCGAAGCAGGCGGGTTTTCCGTGAAGCTAAAGTGGGCGGGAGACGAAGGAGAGTATTCAGCGGATTTTCAGATTTTGAAATTTAATTCTGACAAATACGCAAAAGATTTTGTTAAAGATAACCCGTATTCATTTGTGAACGGGCAGTATGTTGCGTTTGCGTCCGTATCAAGCGTGCCCGTTGAAATAAAGGATATGCTGGAATCTATCATTAAAAACGAACCGATAGATCCCATAAACAGCAGTGATTTTTCAGGAGATATATATACATTTTCTTGATTTGGTGCAGATTATGAAGCTGATAAAATATGAATTTAATAAATTGTTTTGCAAAAGGCTGTTTATAATATGCTTTTTTCTGTTCCTTGCAGCAAATGCCGTAGTTTTGTTTTATACTCAGTCGGAAGCTTTTGAAACACAGGTAATAAGAAAAAACCTTGCAGAATACGAAAGTGTAATTGATGACATAAGCGATTTGCCGCCAGAACAGGCGAACACGGAACTTAAAAGTATGCTCAAGGTAACTGAAATTGCACTTGAGTTAGATATGCTTGCAGATAAATCTGACGCGAATACGGTTGCAAGTCTTGAGGGCTTTTTAAATCAGTACAAAGAACAAAATCCAAAGGAGTATGCAAAAGCTTTGGAAGTTGATTTATCGAGGCAGGTGCTATTAGACAGGCAAACATTTCTTTCTGAACTCGTACAACAGAGTGAGTACATAGTTTCATATGAAAGTTTTATCGGTGAGATGAAACAGCGTGCGCAGCATCAGTTAAAATTTTCTATTTTTGCAGAGAAAGGTTCGTTTTCTTACAATAACATACAGCAAACAGTCAAAGATTTTGAAAACATGAACGGTGTAAGCCTTGAAATAGGCAATAACCTTTCGGTTGAAAACTCAACTGCTTTTGTACTTACCGATCTGCTTGTTGTAGCGCTTGTGTTTTTGATGTGTATATATTTATTTTCTTTCGAGCGTGACAAAGGCCTTTACGCACTTATTAAAGCAACTCAAAAAGGCAGGTTCTCGCTTATAGCATCAAAAATATTTGTCCTTATTGTATGTACCGCACTTGTATGTGTTGTTTATTATTTGTCGAATGTTTTAGTTTGCGGACTTTACAGCGGATTTGGCGATATGACAAGAAATATACAGTCAATAGAAATGTTTATGAACTGTAACTTCCGCTTAAATATTTGGCAGTATCTTATCCTGTGGTGTTTGTCAAAAGTGGTCACGATGTGCGTAGCGGCAACAGTATTTGCCCTTGTGTTTGTGCTTATAAAAAACACATCGGTCGTATATATCGTTTCGGCGGCTGTTGTTATTGCTCAAAGTTTGACGTTTGCGGGAATAGGCGGCAAATCACCGATGAGCTTTTTTAAATACATTAATTTTTATTATTTTTTAAGCGGTAATAATGTTTTTGGTAACTATCTTAATATTAATTTCTTTTCTCATCCGATTAATATAACTAAAATTTACCTTGTGTTAATGCCCTTGCTTTTTGTTATTTTGTCAACTGTTGTGTGCGTTTCTTTTGTTAAGCAGAGACAAACGGCAGGAAAAGGTGTTTTAACAAAGCTCATTGAAAAGGCAGAAAATAAATTCAGCAGAATAAACGGCAGTACATCGGTGTTTAGATGTGAATGTTTTAAGCATTATAAATGTTCTATGGCGATTTTTGCATTGATACTGCTTGCTTTCTCGGCATATTCAAATTTAAAAGATGACATAAGCATCGTATATGTTTCGGGAACCGAGAGTGCGTACAGCGCATATTTAGACAGGCTCGAGGGAGAACTTACTGAGGAGAAGGAGAGTTTTTTGAGCGAACAGCAGGCGTATTTTGACAGCTTGAGTGAGGAACTGCACAGTATTGCGGCAGATACCTCGCTATCTGAAGAGGAAAAATTGATAAAAACCGAGGCAATAAGCTCCGTATTAAACACAAAAGGAGAGGCGTTTAATCAGGTTATGCAGCAAACCGCATATATCAAAGAAGTCGGTTCGGTTTACGGTATAACACCGGAGTATATCAATAATATTGTATATAAAAAACTGGTAGAAGATCCGACAAGGGAATGGCAGTATTTTACCCTGCTTATGGCAGTTATAATTTTCGCTGCGTCCAATGTATTTGCGTTTGAACACAAAAAGAAAATGTCAAACCTTATTTCCTGCACCCGAGGCGGTAAAACAAGACTTGTTATACTAAAAATTTCAGTAGCTATGCTTACTTGTGCCATTTCATATGTGCTTATTTATGTTCCGTATTATATTAATTTTATTAATACTTTCGGGAAAAGCTCATTTGACTCACCTATAATATTTATGCAGGATTTCAGCGGGGTAAACAGCACAATTACAATTAATTCAATGATTATAGTTGTTGCATTGATGCATATAATTTTTGCGGCAACGGCAGTTATGCTTGTGCTGATGTTTTCACAGACGCTGAAAAATAACATACTTGCAGTAATAGTGTCATCTGTCTTAATACTTTGCCCGTGTATTATGTGTATGAACCTGCCGAATATACGGCTTTTTACAGTATTTCAAAACGGAGTGTGGATTTGGCTTATTCCGGCATTGACAATGGTATGCATTATAGTAATTGTGTTATGTTATATAGCAATTTTTAAATCTTTTACAAAAATGAAAATTACACATTTGCGGAGGACTTGATATGCCGACTCTTGAAATAAAAAACATCAGCAAAACATATAAAAAGGGAACGGTAAAGGCGCTTGATGATTTCAGCGTAACCTTAACTTCGGGCGTGTACGGCTTGCTCGGACCGAACGGAGCGGGCAAAAGTACGCTTATGAATATAATCACAGATAACCTAAATTCCGACTGCGGAGAAGTTCTGTATGACGGAGTAAACATCAAAAAGCTCGGCAAAAGCTATCGTTCTGTTTTGGGATATATGCCCCAGCAGCAGGGACTGTATGACGATTTTACACTCAACCGCTTTTTGTGGTATATGGCGGCGTTAAAGGGTCTGAAAAAGAAAGAAGCAAAAGAGAAAATCACTTCGCTTCTTGAAACGGTCAATTTAACATCAGCGGCGCACAAAAAGCTCGGTTCGTTTTCGGGAGGTATGAAGCAGAGGGCACTTATTGCTCAGGCTCTTTTAAACGACCCCGAAATACTTATCCTTGATGAGCCGACGGCGGGGCTTGACCCGAAGGAGAGAATAAGAATCCGCAACTTCATAAGCGAAATTGCGGAAAATAAAATAGTATTAATTTCAACCCATGTCGTGTCCGATATTGAGTTTATAG
>CALYBM010000019.1 GCA_944412525.1 uncultured Ruminococcus sp.
TAGGGAGGTAGTTTTGCTGTTGCCCTCATTATCGGTATAGGTTAAGTTAATTTCTCCTATCTTGTCATAAGATACCTTTTGTGCTTCGTCCTTGATTATTACAACATTAATATCGCTTCCGCCGTCGCTTGTAAGTGTTGTAGATGTTTTTTCATCGGAAATTGCCGACGCTACCTGTTGGTAAACCTGTGCAACGGTAAGCCCCTTTTGTGCAGCCTTTTCCTTGTCAACGCTTACCTTTATCTCGGGTGAAGTAGCACCTATTCCGTTGTCTACAGTTTCAATGCCGTCAATGCTTTCAAGCTGACAAGCCATATCCTCGGCTGTTTCCTTTAACACATCAAGCTCATCGCCGTAGAGTGTGATTTGAACGCTTCCGTCACCGAGCAGTGTTGTCATAGAGCCTGAAGAGCCGCCGCTTACAACCACTTCTCCGTCAACTTTTTCAAGGTCGGTGCTGATACTTTTGCAGATTTCATTACTGTTTTTTGTGTATTCACTTTTGAGAACGCCGTAGGCAGTTACAGAGCCGCTCTCTTCTCCCGATTCGGAAGCCGAAAGACCCATCAATGATGTTGTGCCGCCCGTCATTACTCCTATTGTTTCAAACTGATCATATTCTGCGAGAACTTCGTTTACCTGCTCTGCGGCACTGATTGTTTCCTCCAAAGTGGCATTATCATCAAGACTGACCGTAATTTGCACCTCGGTACTGCTCATTTCGGGCATGAAGCTGAAACCTCTGGCAAGTGCACCGAATACGCTTGCAAACAGGAGTACAATTACGGCAAAAACAGAAATTACCTTATGCCTTAACACAAAGCGAAGCGACTTTTCATAGCCTTTTATAACTTTGCTGTTTTTGGGGTCTTTTTGCGGCTTTATTTTGCGAAGCATTCTCTGCCCCATGGCGGGTACAAGCGTCAGTGCAACAATCAGGCTTGCAACCAGCGAATATGCTATTGTAAGAGCCATATCAACAAATATCTGTCTTGTTATTCCCTCTACAAAGACAATGGGCAAAAATACGCAGATTGTCGTAAGAGTTGAAGATGTGATAGCGGCGGCAACCTGCTTTGCTCCGTACAGCGATGCCCTTATTGCAGAATAACCGAGTCCACGCAGACGATAGATATTTTCAATTACAACTACCGAGTTGTCGACAAGCATTCCGACGCCTATTGCAAGTCCCGACAGCGAGAGCATATTGAGTGTTACATTGCTGAAATACATAAGTACCATTGCAAAAATAACGCTTATCGGTATGGAACAGGCTACTATCGCAGTCGGTTTGATGTCACGCAAAAATACAAGCAGTATTATAATTGACAAAATCGCACCCATCAAAAGGTTTTGAAGCACGCTGTCTATTACAATCGCAATATAATCGCCCTGACTGTAGAGGGTGGTAAAGTTAAGTCCCTTAGTTTCGGAGCTTAAAGACTGAAGCGTTTCGTTAATGTTGTCGCAGACTGTTGAGGTAGCTATGTCGCTTTGCTTTGAAAAGCTTAAAACAACACCCTGATTGCCGTTGATTTTCGCATAAATATCGTCTGAGTTATCGCTCATAAATACATCGGCAACATCTTTTAGAGTTACCACGCCTATTCCGTCTATCTTCGTGTCAAAAAGAGCAAGGTCTTTCAGATTTTCTTCGTTTTGTACCTTGTCGCCGACACGCACCATATATTTGTTGTTTTCGTCATCGGTAACATAGCCTGCGGGCATAGAAAAATTTTGTGCGGTCAAAATGTTTGACACGATATCAAGCGTTACGGTATTGCTTGCGTCCGCCTTGTCTTTTGCCTCAGCTTTTTGTTTTTTGAGAGTATCTATCGAAGTTTCCATTTCTGATTTTGCGGAAGTAAGCTGTGTTATTGCCGAATTAACCTCACTCTGTTTTGATGTGAGTGCCGTAAGTGCAGAGGACATCTTAAAATCAGAGCTTGACTGTTGTTTTGAAATTGTTGCAAGTGCGGCGTCAACCGTCACGGATTTGTCATCAAGTCCGCTTATTGCATCGTCAAGCTGTGATATTCCGCTGTTAATCAAAGAAATTTTATCACTGATTTGATTTAAAAAAGAATCAAGGTTTGCCGTGTCCGTCCCAAACTGATTAAGAGTAACGCCAAGCTGTTCAATGGAGTTGTCAACGGACAAAAGGGAGTTGTCGGCTGTTTTAAGAGCAGATGGCAGGTCTTCCTTTGTAATGCTGTACGACTGCAATTTTTTATCAATTTCATCAAGCTGAGATTTAAGCTGTTTGTATTCGTCGCTGTCGGGTTGAAGTCCCTCAATCTTATTTTGAATTTCATCATAGTCATTTTTTATTGGGGTAAGGTAATCTATGAGGTCTTGTAATTCATCTCTTTGCGGTATCAGCTTATCATATGATGACTTAATCGACAGAAGTGCTTTATAGGCGGTTTCAAGCGTTTGTTTTGTTTGCGTAAGTGCGGCTTTTTGGTCAAGTAGCTGCATTTTTGCCGATAAAAGCTGGGTCTTTCCGCTTTCGGTCTCTTTTTGAGCTTTTTCAAGCTGTGCGGCAACGGCGTCCTGCTGAGCGTTGATTTGCTCAATCGAATCAGTTATCGTTTGTTTGCCGCTTTCCGCTTGACTAATATTATCATCAATTTCCTTTTTTGCCTGATCGAGTTTTTCTTCTGCGTCTGCAAACCGTTCATCAAGTGCCAGGGAGATTTTCTCGTTTAACTCATCAATTTTCTTCTGAGAAATAACAACCTGTTCCTCTTCTGTTACGATTCCCTTGTCGGAAACGGAGGCTACTCCGTCAATCCCCTCAAGCTTGTTTAAAAGCTCGCTGCTGACATATTCAGAAAGTTCGGTTCTTTCTTTACCGTCATATTCGGCAGCAACCATTGCTACAGGCAGCATATTGGGATTTATCTTGATTAGATAGGGAGTGCCGACTCCCTCGGGCCAAGCGTCTGAAACGGTGTCAAGACTTGACCGCATATCAACCGTTGCGGTATCCATATTTGTGCCGTCCTCAAACTCGATCATAAGCATCGAGTAGTTTTCGGCAGAGTTTGAAGTGATTTTCTTTACACCGTCAATAGTGTACATCGACTGTTCAAGAGGCTTAGTTACCGTTGATTCAACAGTTTCGGGTGTTTGACCGCCGTAGCTTGTCATAATCATTGCATACGGAAAATCCATGTTCGGCAAAAGGTCCGGGGTCATTTTAAAATACGACACAATACCTAAAACCAGAACAATTATAACGCATACGAAAACGGTCATCGGTTTTTTTACACTGAATTTTGATAGCATTAGTTGTTACTCCTAAAATTAAAATAAAATATTAATTATTAAATTTACTGTTTTACTCTTACTGATTTAAGCCGAATTACAGAATTGCACCGAATTTTATGATTTCAAGTTTACGCAAATAGGAGTTTTTTTCATCTTCAATTTCTGTTCCGATAACAAATACATTAAACAAAGCATTTTTCAGCTCCTGCGTTAATATTTGGGCGAGAAGCTTTACATCGTCATCGTTTTTGTATCTTAAATTTTCGGTGTTAAATTTATTGCAAAAAGTATGAAGGGATTCAAGTCCGTCAAATCTGTACAGCATATATTCGGAAATAAGGTCGTCATTTGCCCTAAGATTTTTCAATAAATTTTTAAGAATAAGTTTTTTATGATTATCCCTTGTAAAATTTGTGATTATGTCAAAGAGCTTTTCATATGTATCAAAAATATCGTTGTCACAAGATTTTTGAGCTTTACTTAATTTGTCAAACGATTGTTCCACAAACTTTTTTGCAAGAACCTCGACAAGATCAACTTTATCATCAAAATACTGATAAAAGCTGCCTCTTGAAATATTTGCCGCCTTTATTATGCGGTTTATATTGACTTTTCCCGTTTCAGAACTTGAAAATTCAGACATAACGGCGTCGATGATACGCTGCTTTTTTTCTTGGGGAAGATTATAAAAAGTCTTTTTAATCATAATAAAAACCTCATTTAGTATGACAATCTATAATTATAGAGTGACTTCCTAATTATAATTGAGTTGGAATTTAATGTCAATGCATTTACGGTTTATACAGTATAATAAAACGAGACGGAGAACGATATGTCCCCAAAGTCAAACATCGTTTGGATGCATATCGAACCGTCCCGTTTAAGGTTAATTTAAATCGGAATTTTCCGCATTATTTCTTGAAACTGTTTCGGTCAGTG
>CALYBM010000020.1 GCA_944412525.1 uncultured Ruminococcus sp.
CATGATTTTGACATAGTAATATGATTCTTTTTATTAATTAAACAAGGGCTTAATTTCCTCAACATCAATATATAATTCAGAAAAATCAAAAATACTGCAATTTATCGTTTTCTTTACTTTTTGTTCTTTGAGGATCTTATCAAGCTCAACTATTGCACTTTCACCGTTTTTAATCGCATCGTCGGTTTGGCAAATTCCATTTGACGAAAGTTTAAAGCTCTCGCCCGTGTCCGTCACAAGTGTAAGCTGAGGAAAGTCGTCATTTATGTCAACAATGTATTCCTTAATGTGATTATATGTATATGTATCACCCCATGGATTAAAAAAGGAAGTTTTTGTGATACAGGTATCGTACACCACCGTCCTGCCTGTTGCGTAGATATAAAAATTTATTCCGTTTAACAATATAAAAACTACGGCAATAATTGCAACGGCTTTTACAAAAGAAAAATCTTTTTTTTCGCCGCTTAATCTGCGTTCAATCTCTTTCTCGTGGGATTCTGCGCTGTCATCGATCAATGATTTATATGATTCTTCCGCTTTTCTGCTTTCATAATCGGTTTTTGTGTCCCCGTCAAAAAGTATAGCAAAAGAATCAATGGCAAAATTATCGGCGTTTTTAATTTTAAAAAGAATTCTTATTCCTTGTTCAGCTGCACTGAGCGCCAAAAAGAGAATAACAAAAATTTGAAGCCATACAATTAAAAAACCTATTTCCTCCCATAAAAAATTATCTGTAAGGAGTACAAATTCGGGTTTATCATAAACAATATTTAACCCGGTCGATGTTATTAAGGCTGACAAAAACAATCCTCCGGCAGCTGACAAAATCAATCTCAGAAATCCTGTTATGCCAAACCGCTTTAATCTTGACCATGAATTATAAATATCATTTTTGTACTTTTTTACGGCATTCCTTAGCATAAATATCCCCTTAAAAAATTACGATATAACCAAGTATAATATGATTATATCGTAAAATCAACAAATTCTTTATTATATCAAAATTTTCAGGAAAATATTTTAAATAATCTATATTAAAGTTTTAATTTAGGCTTACTCAAATTAATGACAAAAAGCTTATCTTCCTGCGCTTTTGCGGCGGCACATAATCAGCTTTATTTTTCTCTGAGCAAAACAGTAAGGTCAATTTTTTCCGAGCGTTTAACAGCTTTTCTGCATACAACAAACAGCACGACAGAAAAAAACAGGAAAATCACCAACACCTCAGCAATGGTGATATTCACATTCATTGCCATTATTGTTTTACCGACAAGCGAATCAAGAAAAGGATTTACGGCAAAAACACAGATTAATGCAGACGCCGCAGTGCCCAATATGATAGATATTGAGCCGAAGAGCAAATGCTCGGAAAAAAGTATATAAAATATATGTCTTGATTTATATCCGAGCGAGCGGTACAATGCAAGCTCTTCGGTTCTGCCGTCAACATTGTTCTTTAAAAACAGGAAGAAGCCGATAACAACCAAGGCTAAGAATGATATAAGCGACGCAATCAAAATATAGAGAGCAACATTAAACGAATCCGCGTCAAAGCTCAGACTTTCCTTGTAAGCAACACAGTAATCGGAAACTTCGCTCAATGCGCTGTCGGTATTTTTGGCATCGTCAATCAGTATTTTGTAAGACTTGTCGGAAGAAATAGAAACATACCCCTGCTGTGGGCTGTTTAATACCGCTTCGTTATAATCCAATAAATCCTGACGGGGGATAAGGATCTCCTTGCCCGAAAAAATCGGGTCCGATGTATCGTAAGTTCCCACGATTTTTGCTCTGTGTTCATTGTTGCATTCATCTAAAAAAACAAGTGTTTTCCCGATTAAATCCCTGCCGTTTATTTCGACAATTTTGCGTTCACCTTCGTTAAAATCACTTATCACATCGGGAACAACAGCAACCTGCGTTTCGCTTTCATCAAAGATTTTTCCGTTTGTAATCGTCGGAGTAAATCCGCGGTGAATATACGATAAATTGTACTCACTAAACAGCACTCCCGATTCTTCCGAAACGGCAAGCGGTGCAGGCACCTGATACATATCGACAACATGCTCTGTATTTTTAACATTAATAATTATATCATTTATATCATCATCAGACATATTTTTCCCGAATTGTGCGGTAAGTTCTCGGTTTAAAATATGGTTATTAATTTTATTATCTATGTTATATTTCAACGGTGAAATAATACCCACGGATATTAAAACAAGAATCGTTGCAAGCGTTATAAAAATGCAGTAAAACGATACGGTTAGTTTTTCCGATGATACATATGACCTTATGAGCATATTAAGATTTTTATTGTTTATTATTTTACTTTTCACTCAAAACTCCGTCTTTCATAATGCAAATTCTGTCGGCAAAATCCATTACAGCTTCGTTGTGGCTGACAACCAACACACCTTTGCCTGAATCCGAGAGCTTTTTAAGCTCCTCAAAAATCATAATCTCATTTTTGCTGTCAAGATTGCCCGTCGGTTCATCAGCAAGAATAAAATCGGGATCGTTAGCCATTGCTCTGGCAATCGCCGCTCTTTGCTGTTCACCGCCCGAAAGCTCAGACGGATAGTGGTCAATACGGTGTGAAAGCCCCACGGTTTCTACAAGCTCTTCCGCCCTTTTCTTCATTTCTGCCCTGTTTTTAAACTCATTGTTTATAAGCATCGGTACCATTATGTTTTCATAAAGCTTTAAATGAGAATTAAGGTGAAAAGACTGAAACACAAACCCCAGCGTTTTCATTCTTATGTCGGCAAGCTTATTTTTGTCAAGTTCCGACACATTTTCGCCGTTAATAAGAACCTCTCCCGATGTGCAGGAATCAAGCAGTCCCGCAATCTGAAGCAGTGTGCTTTTTCCGCTGCCCGACTGACCCATTACCGCAACAAATTCACCTTGATTTACGGTGAAAGATACATTGTTAAGGGCACAAACATCTTTGTTATACAGTTTTGAAACATTTTTTAACTCTATTGTTTTCATTTTTATCCCCCAAAAAGATTACATATTGTTCATCGCGTCTTTGGGCTCAATTTTTGTAAGCCTTTTCAATGCAATCAACTGACAAACCACAGGTATTACAACAGATACTGCAAGCGATATTGATAAAAGCGTTAAAAAGCCGCTCCAATCCACTATGTATAATCGGTTCACATAAGAAGAATGATTATTGTAAAAATTTGAAATTGCTATCAATATTAACGAGATAATGCCTCCCACAAAAAAGCCTTTTAATGTTACAATTAACTGTTCATAACACAGACAAAAAAATATGTTTTTATCACTATATCCCACCGCTTTCATCAAGCCTATTTCACCTCTGCGTTTTTTTAAATTACTGACAGTGGATTGAATCAATACTATCACAAGCAAAACTGAAGGAGCAATAAGTAAAATTACACTTGCCACACTCAATATCTTAGATATTATCAAAACGCTTTCTTTTATTCCCAGTTCGGGATTATCGGCACATACTAATCCAAGTTTACTTATCTCATTGTAGACATATGGTATATTATCGTAATCATCGACTATAACATAGTGAGTACGCAAACTCGGAGTATTCCACCATTTTTCTACGAGTGTTTCATCTGAATTTAAGTCGTATCCACCCGCCTCAAGTTCAGTTTCCTGAATAAGTCTACCCGTTTCTTCAGATACATATATACTGTCAAAATATCCGTTTGCGGTCGGAGAAGCGTAATACACTCCTACAATTTTTAATTTGTACTCAAGTGCGGCAGGTCGAATCCACTCATTACCTCCTTGTTCACCATCAAAATAATTATACAGAGTTTCGTAATATTCGCCGTCATTAGCAGTAACCGTTAATGTTTTACCTATAAGGCTTTCTCCGTCAATATATTCAAGATTGTTATAATTTTCAGTATCTTCAAAAGGATAAAAAAGGCTTGGTATTATGCAGCAAAATGATGGGGATTCATCGAGGTCTTTACCGGCTATAACGCTCATTTTTTCACTGCCTATGAGTGACAAAGCCTGAACAGCTGCATTTCTTTCCTCAATTTCTTTCTGCCACTCTTCACAAATTCCGTTATTGTCGGTTACTTGATTTATACTGAACAGTTGAGATCTCATCCCTTTAAGCATATCAACCTCTTGTACATGGTTAATATTTCTCACACTGTCCAGAATATCATCTGTTAATTCCTTTAACCATGGATCTAATTCCAAACATCTTGCTCTAAAATCATTTTTGTACTCATTAACTGCACTTGCTACCGTTAAAGTAAAAGAAGGTATCAGAGATACTGAAGTCACTAATAAAATCATCAGAACCTTTATTATACTATTTTTACTGTTCCCTTTAGAATTGGCTGTTGCAAAAAATCTTATGTTTGTTAGCTTCATTTTTATCTCCAAATGCTAATCTTTGCCCATTGCAGGCAAAGCCTGCAATGGGCACTAGACTTACAAATTAATACCACTTAATTGTCGTTACCGAGGTCCTGAAACCTCCTCCACTTACATGTTGATAGTAAAGACGCCAATTTCCTGTTTTGCTTAATGTTCCATAATTTACTGAAGTTGGGGCAGAACGATTGCTGTACAAAGTAAATGACTTGTATTGTGTCTTTGTTTTACCGTCATTATATTCTGCACGAGACTTATTTGTTGAACTACTGTAGTTATTATATATTGTTGGGTAACCGGCAAATTCGTCTGAAACCGATGCTGATTTTTTCATATTGATCCAAGTTGCAGCATCCGAACCTGCATCTGTATTAACGCTTACTGTGTGAACATACTGTTCTGAAGCAGCGTGTGCATTTATTGCAGCCATACAGTAAAACGCACACGCAACTGCTAATGTGGTTAATGCCGTCCTTTTGATTTTGCTTACATTTTGTTTCATACTTGAAACCTCCTTTGTTTAAATAAATTAAAAATTATATGTTAATTTGTTGCAACAAAAATAACAGCTATAAAATTTGTGAAAGTGTGAAAAATATTGAAGAAAAACAAGAAAATTATGTTTATTTTTCTTAACCATATTATAGCAAATATGGCATATTTTGTCAATAGATAGATGTAATTTTTTTGCTTATATATTCTAAAATATTATAAAATTTATTATAAACTAATATTTATTTTGTTAAATACAGTATAATATATTTGTATTCGAGTTATAAAGTTGTAGTGAGTCTACAAAATAATAACTTTTCTGTTAGTCGGTGTTTTGAAGAAATCCCATAAACAAGCCGTTTTAATACATTTGACTAACGGAACAAAAACATACTTTTTTATAAAACTCATAAATACTAACGGAAACAGAAAGATATAAAAAACACCCTTTAAATGCCGTTCTAATGCGGTTTTAAGGGTGTTTTTTTTCTGATTTTTTAATTCCGTTAGTTAATGACCTTTATTATTCTAAATTAGAATATAGAGTTGGGTGAAAAATAAATGTATAAAAATTCATAAGAATGGATATTTATTCATTACCTAAAAAAATATCTCTTATTGTGCTTAGTTTGTCGGTTATTTTACTTATATATGTTCCGGATATATAAAAAATGTCATCAATTGTATTACCTATATTTTCAGTCTGTTTGATTTTCTTTGTTTCCTTGTTAAGATATTCAGTGTATTTCATTATTTCAAGTAGAATATCAAATAAAGTCATTGTTAAATAATCATCAATGCCATCAGTATTATTTAGTTCAGTAATATTAATACTCTTTATTAAATCTGGAAATTGAATAAGTAAATTACTATAAAGTATTCTTTCTTGTTTTGAAGCGTTGTTTAAATATTTTTTCGTTTTAATTAAACAGTCTTTAATTAATATGTCATCACTAAATTCACTTTGATTAATATTCCCTATTTCTAACTCTAACCAATCTTGATTAATATTGAACTCTATGCATATAGACTTTAATAACTTTTGTGATGGAGAATCTTTACTGGCTTCAATTTTAGAAATATGAGTTTGGGAAACACCTAAAATTTGCGCAAATTGTTGTTGATTAAGATTATTCATTTTTCTAACTATGCGTATTCTTTCTCCTATTGTACTCATAAAATTGCTCCTTTATGGGAATTAATAAAATGTTATTGACAAATATGGGAACCCATATTATAATATTAGTACACTCAATTTAATTTAATTATATTACGAGTTGTAAATAAAATCAAGAAAGGTTGTGAAATTTTGGGTGCTGGTGAACGAATTAAAGAAATAAGAAAGACAAACGGATTTACTCAAGAAGAATTTGGTAAAATGTTCGGCTTAAGTCATTCTCATATTTCTAATGTTGAAAAAGAAAGGAAAAACCCATCAAAAACATTATTGCTTTTTATTTCTTCAAAATTCGGTCTTGACTATGAGTGGCTTGCTTATGGTAAGAAGTATAAGGCAATGAAATTAGGCGAAAAAATGAGAGCTATCCGAAAAGAAGCGAATCTAACACAAAAAGAAGTTGCTGAAAAAATGACAGTAACAGCAAGTTATATTTCACGAGTTGAAAACGGTTTTGAAAAGCCTTCTGAAATGTATATAGCTTTGTTTTGCCTTACTTTTGGGGTTGAAAGAGAAAAGCTGTTAGGAGCAATGGAAAAATGTGGATAACCGTAAAAAAAGCAGCAGAGTTATTGAACTGTTCAATTAGTGCAGTTCAAAAAAACTGCCAACGCAAAAAATACGCTTGCCGCTGCATAGACGGAATGGGCAGGGGCGGCAAACAATACGAGGTATTACTTGAGAGCTTGCCCGATATTGCCCGTATGCGTTATTACAGTGTTACATTAGAAACAAACGAAGAACGCCCGAACGGATGCAGTCACAAGCAGTGGAGCGAAGCAGAGCATAAAGCAAGGATAGTTGTTGAATATCAGACTTCCGGCTTGTCTGTTGACGGCTTTATTGAATGGTATAATGAAAACTTTTCACCAGAAAAGCCGTTAAATCGTCAAAGGCTCTTTACTTATCAGAAGAAATTTAAGAAGGGCGGCGTTACTGCTCTGGTTGACAACCGTGGAGGAGCTACCGGGGGTGTTCCGATTTCTGAAGAAGTCTGGGAATACTTTTATAGTATTTTTATGACACAGCAAAAACGAAGTGTTGCATACTGCTATGATAAAACAAAGAAACATTTTCCCGATATTCCTTTTCCCTCTGTTTCGTCTTTTGAAAGAAAGGTTAGGAAGATAGACAGATACAGCCTTGTTTATTACCGTGAAGGAGAAAAGGCATTAGCGGATTTGTTGCCCAGTATGGAACGTGACAAGAGTTCTATTAATTCTAATGATATTTGGTTTTCAGACCATCACAGAATGGACGTATTTGTGAAAAGCAACAACGGAAAAGGAAAGCCGTTCAGACCGTGGCTGACAGTATTCTTTGATGCAAGGTCAAATAAAGTAATATCATTTATTTCAAGAAAAGAGTCCCCGAATTCATATGTTATTAAAAAGTGTTTAAGGATAGGTATAGAAGCCTTTGGAGTACCTAAAGAAGTGTATTTTGATAACGGCAAGGATTACCGTTCAAAACAATTTGATAACGATTTTCCTTATTCTATTGTAAAACAGCTTGGAATAAATTGTATACACGCAACACCTTATCACGGACAGGCAAAAACAGTTGAACGCTTTTTCGGAATTGTTGCAGACCAGTTTGCTAAATCATTTGATACATATTGCGGAGCTGATAATAAAAACCGCCCCGAACAAATGCGTATAAGTGATGAAAAAATCAAGAAAATTGCTCCAACGCTTGATGAGTTCATCAGTTATTTTCAAAGTTGGGTTGAAGAATACAACAACAAACCCAGCGGGGGCGCATTTATGGACGGTGATAGCCCTAATGTTGTATATGCAAGGAATTTGAAGCATAAAGTCAAAGTAAATCAAGATGCTTTAGATATGATGTTTACAACAATTAATATCAGAACCGTACATAAAAACGGCGTTTCTGTTTATAAGAACCATTATTATAATGATGCTCTTATACCGTATATGCAGCGGAAAGTAATTGTAAGAAATTCCCCCGAAAACATAGATAAAGTTTATATTTTCGATATTGAGAATAATTATATTTGCGCCGCTCCGGCAAAGATTGTTACTTCTTACAGAAATACAAGCGAGGCAGATTATGCCGTTGCTAAAAGGTCAATAAAAGAAGTTAAAAAACACATTAAGAAGTATGCACCTAAACGCAATATCGGTGTGCACGAATTAATAGCAGTAAATCAGGCTGAGGAAATGGCAACTAATTTTGAAGCTGAAGTTCCCGAAACCGAATTAGTAAATATACAGGCTGAAAAGGCTGTATCAGAATTGAAGAAAGGACGTGAAAACAGCGTTGCAGAGCGCAGGAAGAATAGTATTTCTGTAGTAATGAATAAGTATTACGAAGATATGAAAAAGCATAAGGAGGCTTAAAGATGATTGATGTAAAAAAAGACTTATCGGAGTTTATGCAGCTCACCGGGAAAAGTCAAAGGGATATTTCAAGAGAAGCAGGGCTTTCAACCTCTGTTATATCGCAGTTCTTAAGCGGTACATATACAGGCGATAACAAAGAGGTTGCAAGCACCTTAAGCAAGTATTTAAGGGTTGCTAAAGACCGTTTAAACAGTCAGCAATCAACGGCTTTTAATGAAAACCTTTATAATACACAGAATGTTCTTTACGCTTGTAATCACGCTCATATAGAAAACGATATTGTTTTAGTATGCGGTGATGCAGGAGCAGGAAAGACAACAGCATTAAAGCTTTATGCAGCGGAAAATACAGGCGTTATAATGGTAACTTGTAATTCTTGCACTCGTTCTGCAACGGCTGTATTAAAGCTCATTCTTAACAATTTAGGAATTCAGAGCATAAACAGAAAAGAAATTTTGATGAACAAGCTGCTTGAGAGGTTAAGGGGTACACACTACTTAATAATTCTTGATGAAGCCGACCATTTGACACTTGATGCATTGCAGGCGGTGCGTAATCTTAACGACAGTGCAGGCGTTGGAATTGTGTTAAGCGGCAATGATAAGATTTACAGGCAGATGTACAGCGGTCAGAGGGGTTACGAATTCGACCAGATACGCACAAGAATTATTGTGCGCAAGCGTGTAATAAATTCATACACGCCCGAAGAAATAGAAAGCATTTTTGTAAATGCTCCTTCTGACTGTATTCCTTATATTATGAATTTGGCTTGTCGTGAGAGCTTAAGAACTGCAATAAAGATTTTCAACCTTGCTTTGGAATATGCAAAGGCTATGAACAGCAAGATAACGCTTTCAATATTGAAGAGCGTTAAAGATGAATTAATCGGAGCTGAAATATAATGATATATCCGCAAAAAGAAAAGGCAGTTGTTACTGCAATAACAACCACCTTTGTAAAAATACTTCCTTGAACCGAAGTATTTTTATTATATCACTTAATTTCACTCTTTTCAAGACCGTAAAGGAAAACAGCGTTTAAACGCCTTGTGTGGCTTGTTTCCCTGAAAAGGTAAAGTTACACCGATAATTCAATTAAATGTAAATTAAACGAAATTAAAGGGGTTTTAAACGCTGTTTCAGACTATTTGAAATGAAAGGATAAATTTATTATGAAAAAGTATATTCACTTTAGAGAAACAACAAAAGAAGATTATGAAGAGGTTATGAAAATGAGAAAAGAAATAAAGAAAAGAAAAACACCACAAATACCAAAACCTAACAAGGAAAAGCTTGAATTCATCAAATTTATATTGTTCTGTTTTAATGATAAGAATGCATCAAACATTTCTGATGCGGCAGATATTTCAGATGCAGAGGCTATAGCGTGGGCTAATATAAACAACTTTGATATATATAATATGCACGCTTACGAGCCATTGGAAGCAATAACTTTTGAACTTGAATTATTAGACCCGAACGAATACACAGAGAGAAACAACCCGGTATTGTCGGCGCTGTTCCACACATTTCTTAATGATGAATTGGGCAACAATTCGGATGAAGTTCAAACGCTGATGAACGAGAACATAGCACAAGATAAATTTTTGAAATCACTTACGCCACAGCAAATGGATTTATATGATGAAATGTACTGGGAAAACAGTAGCATAACTTCAAAGATTGAAACAGAACGCTTTATATTCGGTTTTAGATTTGCTTTAATGCTTGTTAAAGAAGGCTTTAAGCCGTGAGGTGTTCCAAATGAATGAAAAGGTTAAATTTTACAGGAACGCAGAAAGGGTTTTAAGTTTCATCTACATAAACCGTTTCAGATACACCCATATTGACGAAATCAAGCAAGAATTTGAGTTCTTCCTTGCTGATGAAGAGCTTGTAAACATTATAAATCATCTTTGCAATAAGGATTATATCTATATTACAGACCCTCAGAACAACACTTGTTTCAAAAGAATCAAGAACTTAAGCTGTAATGTCATTTTGAAAATTACGCTTAAAGGCATTAAATTCTTAAGTTGTCAGCGGTGGGATTAAGAAGTATTTTAAGGAAATATTTCAACTGAACATTTTGATAATTATTATTTATAATTTAATTAATCGTTAGGAGGTTGAATGTATGGAAAAGCCCAGTGAACAAATGGTAAAAGCTATTAAAGAAACTAAAATAAAGAGCGTTCAGGAGCTTTTAGAAGTGTTATCTGTTGAAGCCGTTTATAATTTGCTTAAGAATTACGGTGGCGTACAAATGGCACTTCCAAAGTTTGACTCATTTTTAAAAATTGAACGGAATGAAAAAATCAAGGATGATTATTACAAAGGTCAGACTTATAACGAATTAGCAATGAAATACGGTTTATCCAGCCGGCAAATTCAGTTAATAATTAATAAATAAAATACATTAATCCATTAGGTTTATATATCTCCTCCGAGAAGGTTTTAGTTTTGCTAAAGCCTTCTTTTTTTCTATAAACACAGGAAAAATTTCAAGTGTAGAAATTTAATAAGATATTTTATAATTGAACTATGCTTAAGAAATTAAGTAAATACCTTGCAAGTTCTTCAGGTTATACGGTGCAGTTCAAAATTAAGCATATCGGGAGTAAATGCTTAATTATTTCTCTCTAAACAGCGTTCACGTCCGCACAGTGGAGAACAGAGTGGAGTACAGTTGAGAGGTTAACGGGTTAGATGAAAATTTAACCCGTTTTTTCTTATATAAGAAGTATTTCAAGTATAATATTTCATAAATAAAATATATAATTAAAATAGTGATTTTAAAGTAAATGCTTTAAACTTGCATAATCAAAAGCGCTAAGGATATGCAAAAATCACTTTTTTAAAGGGTTTCAGATATTCAAGTAGTGTCATAACGTGCCGATGAATTCTGAAACCCTTTTTATTTTATAATGAAAGTTGGTGAAATAATGGCTTATGACGGTTCAATAAAAATAGATACAAAAATTGATACAAGCGGTTTTAGCAGCGGCGTTGAAAAAATGAAATCTATAGCAAGCAAGGGTGTTTCTGCAATGACAACAGCCTTTGCCGCAGTTACGGCAGGCATTGCCGCAGGCGGAACAGCGGCGGCAACAGTCGGCTCATCCTTTGAAGCCGCTATGTCAAAGGTATCTGCAATAAGCGGCTCAACAGGTGATGATTTACAGGCTTTAACCGATAAGGCAAAGGAAATGGGAGCAAAAACAAAGTTTACAGCTTCTGAATCCGCCGAAGCCCTGCAGTACATGGCTATGGCTGGTTGGGACACAAAGGCAATGCTTGATGGTATTGACGGCATTATGAATCTTGCAGCTGCCGATGGTCTTGATCTTGCTACTACTTCCGATATAGTAACGGATGCAATAACAGCGTTCGGTCTTAAAGCTTCGGACAGCTCGCACTTTGCAGATGTACTTGCAAAAGCGTCAAGTTCAGCAAATACAAATGTGTCAATGCTCGGAGAAAGTTTTAAATATGTTGCTCCTCTTGCCGGTACTATGGGATATTCCGTTGAAGATGTTTCTCTGGCTCTCGGATTGATGGCTAACGCTTCTGTAAAAGGAAGTATGGCCGGTACTTCTCTTAAAACCGCTTTATCCAATCTTGCATCACCGACACAGCAAATGGCTGAAGTGATGGATAAATACGGCATAACAATATCCGATGCTGAAGGGAACGCACTACCGCTCATAGATGTTCTGCAGCAACTTCGAGAAAAGTTCAGTACGCTGTCTGAAACAGAACAAACAGCGGCGGCAAGCACGTTGTTCGGAAAAGAAGCAATGTCGGGTATGCTTGCAATTATCAACGCCAGTGACAGCGATTTTAAAAATCTTAATCAAAACATAAACAACGCAGACGGTGCAGCTCAGTCAATGGCTGACACTATGCAGGATAATCTTCAGGGACAAATTACAATACTGAAATCTGCTCTTGAGGGTTTAGGTATTGAGATTTATGAAAGTATGCAAGCTCCGTTGAAAGATGCCGCTATTGAAGCGCAGGGATATGTAAACCGTTTAACGGAAGCATTTACAGACGGCGGACTTACCGGGCTTATCGGAGAAGCAGGAAACATATTCGGCGAGCTTGCAGTTAAGGCGGCTGAAGCTGCTCCGAAAATGGTAGAAGCTTCAATCAGGTTCATACAATCTTTTGTTGACGGGATAATTAATAATTCCGGTCAATTGGTTTCAGCGGCTAAATCAATTATAAAAACAATTGTTGATAATCTGGTTAATCTTATACCGTCCGAAATACAAAAGCCGGTTAAAGAGTTTATTAAAACGCTTTCAAATTCCTTTGAGAACGGAGGACTAAAGAAGGCAATTAATACAGTCAAAACAGTTTTATCAAACCTTGCAAAGGTAGCTACAAATCTTGCAAAAACTGTATTACCGCCGCTTGCTAAAGCTGTTGATTTTGTTGCCGATAACCTCAATACATTACTTCCTCTTGCCGTATCAGTTTATACAGCCTATAAGAGTTGGAAGATAATTTCTTCAGTCACTGCAATGTTTGCGGCTCAGACAGCCGCAGTTACAGCGGAGAACCTTGCCGAAGCGGCTTCACTCGGAACAATAAAGCTAAAACAAATTGCAGTAGGTGCATTAACAGGCGAGATTACACTTGCAACAGCGGCACAATATGCGTGGAATGCCGCAATGAATGCCAATCCGATAGGTCTTGTTGCGACTGCTGTTGTTGCTTTAACGGCAGGAATAGGCGCAATGTCTATGACTATGGGCGAAAGCACAACAACCGCCGACGAATTAAAGCAGGCACAAGAGGATTTAGCAACGGCTAATGAAAACTTAGGCAGTTCTTACGAATCAATATCAGGAAACTTTTCAGACTTCTATTCTAATATTGAGAATGCCGGAAGTATATTAGATAACTTCAATGATTCTATTCTGCTTTCAAATGAAAAGCAACAAGAATTAGCTCAAAAAATGGACGAAGTCCAAACCGAAATTACAGAGATTGCACAGCTTGCAACGGATGAACGCAGGGAGCTTACAAGCAGTGAAATTCAAAGGTTAGATGAGTTATTTCAAAAAATGCACGAGCTTTCAGAGCAGGAACTTGAATTTGAACAGAAAAAGCAAGAGGTTGCTCAGAACTCGGCGAAAGTTCTTAATGATACTCACAAGGGAAGCGTTGAATCATATCAGGAACAGTCGGATAGAATTGCTAATACAGCCGAAGAAACACGCCAAACAGTTATTGACAAAGCAACAGAGCAGTACAATGAAGAACTTGCATTGTTAGAAATGCGTTTAGAATCCGATAAGACTTATACGCAGAAAATGTTTGATGCTGATGCGGCAGCGGCAAAGGCTGATTATGATAATGCTGTTTCAGCTGCAAACAAGAAAGCGGCTGACACTCTGAAAATTCTTCAGAAAGGTTATTACGACCGTGCCGATGTACTGAAAAAATCAACGGACGAACTAAACAAGTTAAATCAAGAAGAATATAACGAAGAATGGGAACATACTGCAAGGTTAGGTGATATTCAAGACGATTACGAAGAAAAGCTAAAAGAAGTTAATAATTCGACAATGAATGAATCACTCAAAATGAACGAGAGAACAAAGCTCTTAAACGAAAAAGAACAGGCTGAAGAGGAAGAAAATACAAGGTATGCTAAAAAGATAAAGGAGATTAGAAACGACCAACAGAAGATACTTGATGATAAGAATTATCAAAATCAGCTTAAGGCATTTCTTGAACTTTCTTCTTTATATGAATTCTACAGCGGCGAAACCAGCAAGGAATCTGAACAAATCGTAACGGCTTTCAAAACCCCTATGGAGCATATGCCGGAAGATACAAAAAAGATTTTTCAAAATACTTTAGCAGGAGCGGTAAAAGGCTTAGAAGAAAAATCTGTTGATTTATATTCTAAAGCTCAGGAAATTGTAAACGGTGTTATTAATCTTTTTACAAGAGGCTTTGACATTCATTCTCCTTCAAAGGTATTCAAAAAAATCTTCAAGTACACGCTTGAGGGCGGCGAAGAAGGCTTAAAGCAGGAAGCTCCGGCACTGTATTCAGAAGCTGAAAAAATTGCGGATACCTTTACCGATAAGCTTAAATCAGGGGTTAGCGCTTCAAATCTCGTTGCAAGGATGCGTGATGCAGTTCAGGTTCAGAGATATTCTACAGCTCACGAGATATTGCAGAAAAGTAAAATTTCAATGGAAATTTCAAGCAACATAATGAAGATGGTAGAAGCTCTTACAGGTTTTGGAGCTAAACCGTTTACAGCACAAGGCAACATTCAAACACAATTCAACATAGACGGTCGAGAGTTTGCCGTAGCAGTAACGCCGTTTATTAGTGAAGAAATGGCGTGGGAACAGCATTAAAACTATTTAACACACATTTAAAGTGCCTTTAAACAGGCAATAAATAACTATTTAAGAGGAGTTTAAAAATGGAATTCACAATTAAGGAAAAACTCAATAACACTATTGAACAATTGGAAAATCAGCATAAAAAATATAATGATGAGGTTAACTCAATTACAAATATGAAAATTTACACTGCTGATGAACAGAACAGGCGAATAAAAGAAATAAAAACGAAGTATCAGGACGGCGCAAAAACAACTGCTGAAAACCTTAAAAAATGCGTTGAAAGCTGGATTGACTCCGATATAAAGAAAATGTATTCGGAAACAGATAAAGAAAAAAACAGCGCAAATATTGCAGCTGATTTTTATCTTATGAGTGTAGGCAATTTCAGCGATAAAAATAAATTTGAGTTTTTAAAGAAGTATTTCGGTGATATGGAAACTATGAAAAAGTTTTACGGTTTACCATATATAAAAAATGAACGAACTTTGACTGCACACATTTTGTCCCTTGCACATAATATTGAAAATTTATCGGAAGAGGTTGTAAAAAACTTCAACCATTACCTTGATTTAAACAGCAGACAATATACACCTTTCAACAGTGGCAGCAAAGAAACCTTGCCTTGTGTTATTTTTGAACAGACTTTAACAAACAGCGTTGACAAGCTTTGTTCTGCTTTTGAACTTATTGAAAAAGCAAAAACAGCTAAATATGATGAAATCAAGGCAGAAGTTAAATAATAATGAAATTTTTGCTATTTATCTTCAAGTATTGCCGCTGATGAAACGCCTAAAGGCAAGCGCATAAACATAATTTGCCAATTAAACCGCCCTTGCACTGATTATCAATTCAATGCAAGGGCGGTTGTTTCTGCACTACCAAGAAGGTATTTTAGCCCGGGATTTCAGGCGTGCGTAACAGCATATATGCATATTGTTTCATTTTATATCGGTATATTAACGCCTTTCTAATGCCGATTAACCACATTTAACGGCTTTTTTCGGCTTTTAACGGTTATAGTTTTGGTGCGGTAAACCGTAAAATAGCGGACGGGCTACAAAAGTGTTGAAACATTTTTTAACTCTATTGTTTTCATTTTTATCCCCCAAAAAGATTACATATTGTTCATCGCGTCTTTGGGCTCAATTTTTGTAAGCCTTTTCAATACAATCAACTGACATACAAA
>CALYBM010000021.1 GCA_944412525.1 uncultured Ruminococcus sp.
GAGGGTATAAACGCCCGCCTTATTAACATTCATACAATAAAGCCTATTGACAGAGAGATTATTGTTAAGGCGGCTAAGGAAACCGGAAGAATTATCACGGTTGAAGAGCATAATGTAATCGGCGGACTCGGCGACGCGGTTTGCGATGTAACAAGCTCGGAGTGCCCGGTAAAGGTTACAAAGATCGGTGTAAACGATACATTCGGCTACAGCGGCCCTGCTCTTGAACTTCTTGATAAATTTGGACTCACACAGCCCCATATCGCAAAGGTAATCAGAGCTGTTGTTAAGGAAGGCTAATTTCATACCGATTTTCGGTTAAACGGTGACATATTTTAAATATCGGAAAGCGTCTAACTGCGGATTAGTATTAGTTTAACAATCAGACAACATAAGGGCTGACTCGTTTTGAGTCAGCCTTGTTTTGTTTATTTTATTAAATTCGGGCATATTATTACTTAAGATATATATGTAAGGAGCGTCAATATGGAAAAACTATATGATTTGGTCATTTGCGGCGGAGGTGCGGCAGGACTTTCGGCGGCGGTTTATGCGTCAAGAAGCGGTCTTGACTTTGTGCTGGTCGATACGGCGTCGTCAATGGGCAGTCAGATAACACAGACATCGGAGATCGAAAATTACCCGGGGTTTGAAAATATTAACGGCATGGATCTTATTATGAAGTTTTATGAGCACGCCAAAGCTCTCAATGCTCCGATGATAAACGACGATGTGCAAAAGATTTCAAAACAGGACGGAATTTTTACAGTAAGCTGTGCCAAAAACGAATTAAAAGCCAAAACGGTTGTTTACTGCTTCGGCGCAACGCACAGAACACTCGGCGTAAAGGGCGAACACGAGCTTTTGGGCAAGGGTGTCGGATATTGTGCCGTATGTGACGGATTTTTCTTCAGAAATAAAACTGCCGTAGTAATAGGCGGCGGAAACACCGCCGTGACAGACGCTGTTTATCTTACTAAAATTTGCAAAAAAGTATATCTTATTCATCGCCGTGATACTCTGCGTGCCGACAAGGTGCTTGCAGATAAGCTTGAAAATGCTGAAAACGCCGAGATTTTGTACAACACCGAGGTGTCACAGATAATCGGCGAACAAAGGGTAGAGGGCGTTGAGCTTAAAAACGGAGAGAAGATTTTGTGTGACGGAGTTTTTATTGCCGTCGGAATTTCTCCGCGAAGCGAGCTTGTTAAGGACTTTGTAAAGCTTGACAAGGCAGGCTATGTTGTTGCCGACGAAAGCGGAAAAACCTCTGTTGACGGGTTCTTTGTCGCAGGAGATGTGCGTACAAAGCCTTTAAGACAGGTTATAACCGCCTGCTCAGACGGTGCAAACTGTATTGACAGCGTAAACAAATATTTGAATTGACAATGGTTATGAAGAACGGTTTAATACTTAAAAATTCGGCATTTGCCTGCGTTGCCGCCGTGTTTTGTGCGGCTTTGTGGGGAACGGCGTTTCCGTTTATAAAGCTCGGATATTCTGTTTTCGGTATTGCCGAGAGTGATATAGGATCAAAGCTGCTTTTTGCAGGTATTCGGTTTTTTGCGGCAGGCGTAATGGTATATGCTTATCTTTGCGTATCTCAAAAAAGGCTTGTACTGCCGCACAAAAGCAGCTTTGCGGGAGTGATTGCACTCGGACTTACGCAGACTGCGTTGCAGTATATTTTTACATATGTCGGCATAGGCTTTACAAGCGGTACAAACACTTCCATAATAACCTCATGCTCATCTTTTTTTACGGTGCTGCTCGCACCCCTGTTCTTTAAAAGCGACAGGCTGACTCTGCTAAAAATAATCGGATGCGTGGTTGGTTTTGCGGGAGTGCTTGCAATAAACGGCGTCGGCGGTGTTTCGTTTGACACTCTTTTGGGTGACGTTTTGATATTATGCTCAACGGTGTGTACAACAGCGGGAAATTTTATGGCAAAGGGAATTTCACGCAGGACAAACCCCATTGAACTTACCGCATTTCAGCTTATGCTCGGAGGCCTTGTGCTGACGGCAATAGGTGCTTTATTGGGCGGAGTGCTTGATTTTAAAAATCTTTTCGGTATGCTAATACTTTTGTGGCTCGCGTTTGTGTCGGCTGCCGCGTTTTCAGTATGGACGGCCTTGCTCAAATATCACCCCGCAAGCAAAATTTCGGTGTTTAATTTGCTTGTGCCTATTTTCGGAACCGTGCTTTCGGGACTTATGCTCGGAGAGAACATCTTTAAGATTCAGACGCTCGTGTCGCTTGTTCTTATTTCACTCGGAATTGCGGCGGTTAATTTAAAATTTGATTACGGCAGGAGAAAGCAATGAAGATAAAAGGCGTTATATCCGATATGGACGGGGTTATACTCGACAGCGAAAAGCTATATGTGCGGTTTTGGTGCGAGGCGGCTCGCTTTTACGGTCACCCAATGGAATTTCACCACGCCCTCGGTATTCGGTCAATGAACAAGAAATTTGCAACTCAAAAGCTAAAGGGCTGGTTCGGCGAAGATTTTGACTACGATGCAGTCAGACGCAAGCGCATTGAGCTTATGGATAAATACATAGAAGAAAACGGAATAGAGGCAAAAAGCGGGGCAAAACATTTTTTGTCCTGTGTAAAGCAGAAAGGACTAAAACTTGCTTTGGCTACTGCGACGCCCCCTGAAAGGGCGGAAAGGTATCTCAAAAAGCTTGATTTGTACAAGTATTTTGATGAGATAGTCTGCTCGTCTATGGTTGCAAACGGCAAGCCTGAGCCTGATATTTATCTGCTTGCGGCAGAAAAGCTGGGACTGAGGCCCTGTGAGTGCCTTGCGCTTGAGGATTCGCACAACGGCATAAAATCGGCAGGCAGGGCAGGCTGTAAAACTGTTATGGTCAAGGACCTTGACGGTCCCGATGAGGAGGATAAGCCTTATTTGTACGCCGTTGCGGACAGTTTGGCAGAGGTTGAGAAGTTAATTTAGGAATAAAGGTTATTTGAAAACTGAAATAAATACTAAAAGCAAGGAGAGAGAATATGGATTTCATTAATAATCTTGCGGCAAGCTTTGACGATTTCCTTTGGGGTATACCGATGATTGTCATTTTGCTCGGAACTCACATATTTATGACTATCCGAACAAAATTTGTTCAGCGCAAAACCTTAAAGGCAATAAAGCTTTCCGTAACGAAAGACCCCGATGTTGACGGAGATATAAGCCCGTTTCAGGCGCTCACTACGGCGTTAGCCTCTACTATCGGTACAGGCAACATAATCGGCGTCGGAACAGCTATTGCGCTGGGCGGCGCAGGTGCGGTGCTCTGGTGCTGGCTCACGGGTGTTTTCGGAATTGCGACAAAGTACGCCGAGTCGCTGATTGCCGTTAAGTACAGGGTAAAAACAAAGGACGGAAAAATGCAGGGCGGCGCCATGTACGCCATTGAGAGGGGTATAAACCCCGTAATCGGCGGCAAAAAACGCAGTATGAAATGGCTTGCGGTGCTTTTTGCCGTGTTTGCGATTTTGGCGTCTTTCGGCATTGGCTGCGGCGTTCAGACAAACGCGATTTCAAGCATCATGGACAACACCTTTAACGCAGACAAAAGTTTAAAAATCAGTCTATTCGGCGGCGATGTTTCAACCGTTTCTCTGATTTCGGGAATAATTGTTGCCGTGTGTGTTGCACTGGTTATTTTCGGCGGAATAAAGTCGATTGCAAAAGTTTGCGAAAAACTCGTGCCGTTTATGGCAATAATGTATGTTTTGGGCTGTATCGCAATCCTCATAATGAACGGCGATGTTTTGTGGGAAACCGTAAAAACAATTGTGACATCTGCGTTTTCTCCTGCCGCTGTGGGAGGCGGACTTGCAGGTTCGGGAGTTATGCTTGCCGCACGCTACGGCGTTGCGAGAGGACTTTTCAGCAACGAATCCGGTATGGGTTCCGCTCCGATTGTCGCTTCTGCCGCTCAGTCGAGAAACTCTGTAAGACAGGCCATGATTTCTTCTACGGGAACATTTTGGGATACCGTTGTTGTGTGCCTTATGACCGGTCTTGTTATTGTAAGCTCCTGCATTAAAAATCCGCAGATAGACACCGTTCAGGTTGAGGGAGGTGCTCTTACATCGGCGGCGTTTGATCAGATTCCCGTTATCGGTACGCCTATTCTCGTTGTGGGAATTGTTTTATTTGCTTTTTCAACAATTCTCGGCTGGTCTTATTACGGCGAAAGGTGTATTGAGTATCTTTTCGGAAGAAAGGGCGTTATTCCTTACAAGGTGATATTTATTGTTGTTTTGCTTATTGCCCCCGTTACGGCGCTTGATCTTGTGTGGACCCTGTCGGATATATTCAACGCTCTTATGGCTCTGCCGAACATTGTTGCGATAATTGCTCTCTCTCCTGTTATCGTTAAGGAAACAAACTACTTTTTGTACGGCAACCGTCTCGACGAGTACGACAAAACGCAGATTCCCGTTATTGACAAATAAGCAGTAAGCTGTAATTTGTACATAAATCAACGCCCAAACGGTGCTCAAGACGCTGTTTGGGCGTATTGTCGGCTGTATAAAAATGTTGCATTTGCAAAAATCGGTGGTATAATTAAAGCTGTAATACGGTTTTTGCAGAGGTGGAGTATGAAAAGATTTATTGAAAATTTCAGCGATGAGCATTTAATGCTTCTAAGCCGTCACCTATTGTTTTCGGGACTGAGCGAGCATGAAATATTTATGTTTATCCAGTTTTCTCAGCCGTACTATGTCGTTTTGAATCAGGGAAGATCCATGCAGATTTCGGGTGCCTACAGCCATATGATTTGTCTTGCGGTGACGGGAAGCATACATTTGTATTCGGTTGACTACGAGGGCAACAAGACGTTGCTTAAATTAATCGGCGGCGACAAGGACAGCGGGGCGGTGTATTCGATGTTTGATTACTACAACTCTCTGCTTGAGCTGAAGGCTCACGAGGACAGCGAGCTTATTTTGATTCCGCCCGAAAAGCTGTTTATTGCCGATGAAAAGCTTGCGATAATTCAGCAAAAGATAGTAGTAAATCTTATTGCTTCTCAAAGGCAGATGCTTCTTGATATAACCGAGCATCTCTCCTGCCTTACACAGCGAAGCATAAAGGACAAAATCCTGAAATTTTTAAAAATCAACTGTGAAAAGGAACATTCATACAGCTTTACGGTTCCGTATTCAAGAGAGGAACTTGCAAACTATCTTGCGGTTGACAGAGCGTCCCTTTCGCGTTCTCTCGGAGAGCTTAAAAAGGACGGAATAATTGATTACTATAAAAACAGATTTAAAATACTTGCAGTAAATGCGTTTAAATTTTAAAACGGCGGTGATAAAATGGATTTCGGCAATACAAAAGAGGCGCTTGTCCTTGAGGGAGGAGCATTGAGGAGCTTTTTTACCTGCGGCGTGCTTGATTTTTTTATGGAGCAGGATATTTATTTTCCGTGTGTGTGCGGAGTGTCGGCAGGTTCGCTGTGTGCGATCAGCTATCTTTCAAGGCAGATAGGCAGAACAGCAAAGGTGAATTTGAGTTTTGTAAACGACAAACGATATTTGAGCCTGAAAAGCCTTGTCAAAGACAAGATGATTTTTAATTTTGACTTTTTGTTCGGCGAAGTAAGCCACAACCTTGTGCCTCTTG
>CALYBM010000022.1 GCA_944412525.1 uncultured Ruminococcus sp.
GCAGCTATAATGCTGAAAATCAGTATTCATATAACGGAGCAGGGGCATTATCGGCAATCGACCACAATAATTTTAGGTATTCGTTCAACTACGATGTATGGGGCAATCTGATTTCAACAAAAATCGGTAACACAGCGATAGCAAGCAATACATACAACGCAAATAACGGATTGTTGAAGAAGACCACCTATGCAAACGGAGATTTCATTGAATACACCTATGATAATTACGATAACATTACAAAATTAACCTCAGAAACAGGAGTAATAGCCGAATTTGTGTACAACAAAAAAGGACTTGTCGCAAAGGCTGTTGATAATTCAAGCGAAACAACCACCTACTATTACTATGACTTCAGCGGAACTCTGACAGGAGAATACCGTCAGACCGACGGAGGTGATTTGTCGTATTTCCTCAGCTATGATTCCGAGGGCAATAAGGTTGAAAAGACATCCATAAATGGTCAGACAAAGACAATAACCACAGGTACAGACGAAGACGGTAATGCTTTTGTCGACAATGACGGAGTGCGTGCAGAAACTCAGACGGACGATTTCGGCAGAGCGACAGAGGTTAAAACAAGCCGCGGCGAGGGCAACAGCGTATTCTTTACAAATTATGAATACGCAAATGTGGGAGCAACTAAAGCGACAACAAACAATGTCAGCAAGCTTACACAAAAATACGGAACGAACGAGCTTGTCAAATATGAATATGAGTATGACGGCAACGGAAATATTACGCAGATAAAACAAAACGGAGTAGTATCAAATAAATATGTATATGATAATCTGAATCAGCTGACGGCAGAATATGATTATATAAATAACTTCTATATAAACTATTCTTACGATAACAGCGGCAATATTCAGAGCAAGAATCAGCAGTATTTAGATACAAACGGCAATCCGTCAGGTTCACCGACCGGCAATGTGTATGAGTACACAGATACCGTATGGAAAGACAAGGTTACAAAAATCAGCGGCGATACAATCACCTATGACCAATCGGGCAACCCTCTGAGCTACCGTGACGGAATTACATTTACATGGCAGAACGGCAGACAGCTTGCTTCTTTACAAACTGCTGATAATAATGTAAGCTACAAATACGACAGCAACGGTATGCGTACGCAAAAGACCGACAAAAACGGAACAACCTATTATTATTACGACAGTAGCAATAACCTTATAGGTATGACTAAAGGCAATGATACCCTGCTGTTCTATTACGATGCCGACGGCAATGTTACCTCGTTTAAATACGGCGGCACAATGTACTACTATATTAAAAACCTGCAGGGCGATATTGTAAAAATCATCAACCAAGCAGGCACGGTATATGCAAGCTATGTATATGACGCATGGGGCAACATAAAGAGTGTGTCGGGAGAGCCAACACTTCGAGAACTTAACCCATTCCGCTACCGTGGATATGTCTATGACAGCGAAAGTGGTCTTTATTATCTCCAAAGCCGCTACTACGATCCCTTTACAGGCAGATTTATAAATGCAGATGTTTATTGCGATACAGCCACAGGCTCTCCGCTAAGCGCAAATATGTTTGCTTATTGTGAGAATAATGCGATAATGAAATATGATGTTACAGGTAAAGATGCTTGGTGGATTCAGTCTCCAAGCAGCGTCCACGGGAAAGGTCATACATCGCTTCTTATACAGGAAAGTGCAGGGCATTGGTGGTATTTTTATTGGGGACCTCAAAGTATACAGCTATTATTTTTAGGTACAACTACCCAAAAAGATATAGATAAATTAGTAAAAAGATTTATTTCAATGTCAAACTATTTATTTAAAAGTTGTAGGTTTAATTTAACTTATACAGATCATTATACGAAATCCATAAGACTTTCGGGTGAATTTTTACCAACATTAAGATATATTAGAAATAAAATTAATATTTATGCAGGGAAATATGGTGGTAAATTTGGTTTACGATTCGATCCAAAATGCACTTCTGACCCTAAAAATGTTAATTTGACTGATAATCGTCATAAATATTACACCTATAAAAATAAAAAGTACAATCGACCTTTTTCTTGGATAATAAAAGGTAACAAAGATTACAGTTTGTTATTTAATAATTGTATGGATATGAGTGTTGATGTTTTAGCCCAAGGCTCGCTAAACGATAAAAACAATAATAAATATTTTAGCAAGAATATGTTAAATATTAAAAAGAACTATATGATTCCAAATGATGCATACAATAAGATGCTTAAATATAAATACGGTAAGGAGGTTATATCATGAGAAAAAAGATTATTATTTCAATGATTGCCTGTTTTATAATACTGTTTTCGGCGGTGTATTTGATATTTTTTAACACATTCTATATTCATCCACTGAAAATTAATTCAAGTGGTGACAACAACGCTCATATAAATTCATACACCAACATAAGCTCAAGACTTTTTAGGGTAGAGGACAGGCTGTATTACAACTATTACAACGACTTGTTTAAATACGGAACATACGAAATAAATGAATTTACAACAAAAAGAATTTATTGGGACGGTCCGTCTTTTTCAGGCAGTTATCTTTGTTTAGACAATGTTTTGGGTGACAACCTGAGCACTAATGCAAATGTAAAAACAAATTTAGGTGAGTACACAGTTTCCGACGGTGAAAAAACAGAAAATATCGACCCGTATGTTGCATATGTAATATACGGTGAGCCTTACTATTATACTAGTGATAAATCCAAGTTATACAGAGGCGACGAAACCAACAAAACACTTGATTTGATTATTTCAAATGAGATTGTAGGTTGCGACAGCTTTGACACTCCCGTTTTTTGTGGCGGAAATATATATTCTGTGTATAGAAATAATTTAAAAAGTGATGTAGTAGAGGAGTACGCTTTTGAGTATTCAATAGCTGACCGAGCGGTTACAAATAAACTATTGATCCACAAAGGCGGGGAACTTTCCGGCGGAATAAAACGATATAATTGCGGTGTTTCAGTAAACGGCAAGGTTTACGGAACTGCGTCAGATGTTTATAACGAAAATCCCGGTTATTACTATAATGATGTTTATGTCGGAGATTTTAAATCAAACACATCAAAAATGATTTTGCATACTACAGGTACAGTAATGCTGAACAGTTACAATGACAAAGCGTTTATATCTGTTAATGACGGCAAAGACAGGGGGATTTATTCAATCGGAATAGATGATACGGTGACAAAAATCTTTTCGCCGGATGAAAATATATCAGGTTTTTATATTGTCGATGACGAGTACCTGTACTTTATAGGTGACGACAACAACACTCTGTATCGGATAAATCAACAAGGAGAAAACCTCGAAAAAATATTTGGTTAACACGTATGTAACCATAAATCAGTTTAAATCTGTTGCTGGATTAAAGCAGTTTTGAGTTTAAAAATTTGCTTCTTTTGTAACAGGCAAAATCCGTTCCTTTGTCAAATGAGAATAGAACTTTCGGTGTTGCACTCAATATCTACTATAAAGATAATTCTTCCCCCGAGACACATTATCAGGAGTTTAATGCAAACATTGACAAAGAA
>CALYBM010000023.1 GCA_944412525.1 uncultured Ruminococcus sp.
AGTTTTTTATTTTTTTCATAAATTTTGACAACCATCAATTAGTTATATTTATTATAGAATACAAATATTAAAATAACATTAGAAAAAATTAATTTTAAAAAATTTATAAATTATTTTTAAAACTAAATGTAAATACGCTTCCTTTGCCGAGTTCACTTGCTACCGAAAGCTCGCCGCCGTGAAACTTTGCAATTTCGTAAGCCATAGAAAGTCCGAGTCCGGTGCCCTTGCCGCAGCGGGAATTATCCGACTGATAAAAGCGTCTGAATATATTTTTCTGATCACTCTCTGATATTCCGATTCCGTTATCTGTTACTTTTAGCTCAATTTTGTTATTTTTGCTTCTAAGCTCAACTAAAATATGACCGTTTTCTTTTCCGTAGCGGTAGGCGTTGTTAATTAGATTTTGTACAAGTCTTTCTATCAGCTTACTGTTTGCATTGCAAAAAACATTTTCCTGTATTTTATACTCAAGAGAAATGTTGTTTTCTTTTATTAAAGCCATATCTTCGCAAACAGAGGCTACCAATGCGGAAAAATTAATTTTTTCTTTCGGATAATTTTCGGCTTTTCTTTCGATTCTCACACATTCGAGCATATCGTTTATCAGCTTTGACATTTTTGTAGTTTGTCTCAAAATAAGCTGCATATCTTTTTCATATTCTTCGGTGCTTCTCTTATTGTTAAGAGAAAATTCACACTGTGCCATAATCACCGAAACAGGTGTACGCAGTTCGTGCGATACATCCGATGTAAATTGCTTTTCTGCTTCAAATGCGTCGTCAAGGCGGGTAAACATATCGTTAAAATTATCTGCAAGACGGTGTATTTCATCATTGCCGTCACCAAGGTCAATTCTTCTTTTTAAGTCGCCGCCCTGCTCAATTTCCTTTGCCGTGTCCGATATTTGCTGAATTGGACGCAGAGTTCTTCGGGCAATCAGGTAACCGCCGATTGCGGCGAGAATTATCACGATCGGTAAAAATACTAATGTAAGTTTTGTTATATCCGTCATTTGTGCAGTGCCTTGCTTTTCAGATACAACACCTCTGAGCCACAATCCGTCGAGCCCGTCATTTGTAAGTGCCCTGTCAAACACATAATACATAGTGCCGTCAACATTGATTGTCTGTACCTGTGAGTTTACAAGCTCAAGTTCTGATGTTTCTTTGGAAATTGGATTTTCACCGTAGAGGAGCGTAATATCTTTATAATACAGAGATGTATATACCTCGTTTACATGGTTTAGAAAATCGTCGTCAATTTCAAGGTAACCGCTTCCGTATTCTATAAAATGATCCACATCCAATGTGTTTTCAAGAGCTTTGTAGCTTTCAAAGTATTCAATTTCGTCTATATTGTTTTCCACCGTAACAATAACACTGTCACGAATAGTTTTTAAAAGTATCTGCTTGCTTACAAACAGCACGGAAAACAGTGTAAAAAGGGCAACTAAAATAAGAGCCGCGGTGTACCACAGAGTAATTTTCATGCGAATTGAGATAGATTTCATGATTTGATGCCTTTCTTTATAACATAACCTTTTCCTCGTATTGTATGAATAAGCTTTGTGTCAAAACCGTCATCAATTTTCTTTCTCAAATAGCTTATATACACATCAACAACATTTGTTCCGCCCTCGTAATCAAAATTCCATATGTGATTTTCGATTTTTTCTCTTGAAAGCACAACCTCCTGATTGTTAAGCAAATATTCAAGCAGTGCATATTCCTTTGCGGAAAGGTTAATAATTTTGTCGCCTCTTTTTACGGTGTGTGCGGCACAGTTCATAAAAAGGTTGTCTATGCTTAAAATATTGCTTGTTTTTCCGAATGACACTCGTGTCATGGCACGCAGGCGAGCCAAAAGCTCGTCAAAAGAAAACGGTTTAATCAAGTAATCGTTTGCACCGCTGTCAAGTCCCTTTACTCGGTCAGATACGGAATCTCTTGCAGTAAGGAACAAAACAGGCGTGGTCTTTCCTGAGCTTCTAAGCTTTTCGAGAACGGCAAATCCGTCTGCTTTCGGCATATTTATATCCAAAATAATTGCGTCATATTCGGTGTATGAAAGGATATCCATAGCTTCTTCTCCGTCAAAACAGCTGTCAACGCTGTAACCGTCGGCAGTCAGCTTTTGCGTTATAATGTAATTTAAGTCTTGTTCGTCTTCAGCTATCAAAATACGCATAATTATCCTCCTTACGGTAATTTAAAAATTTTAATATACTACCTCATCATTTTACCATATTTTCATTAAAATTTCATTAGAAAATTCCAATCGTCTGTTATTGAACATTAATATTATCTTATTATTAATCCTTGTATTTACCATTGTCTAAAATGATGACCGATATTTGCCTTTAATGCCGTTATAAATATTGCTAATTTTATCGAATTGTGATATAATTATCAAAATTGCGTTATTATACCATTTTGTAATAAACTGCGGAGGTAATATCTTGGTTGTGTTCGGAATTGACCCCGGTTATGCCATTGTAGGCTGGGGGGCAATAAGCTTTAAGTCTAATATCTATAAAGCTCTTGGTTACGGCTCTGTTCAGACACAGTCAAATACTGATTTTAATAAAAGACTTCAATGCATTTACGATGAGCTGTACGAAATTTTAAGCCGTTGCCGCCCTGACGCACTGGCGATTGAAAAGTTGTATTTTCAGAATAATCAGAAAACGGCAATTATGGTTGCGCAGGCGAGAGGCGTTATACTTCTTGCGGCTCAAAAGCAGGATATACCGATATTTGAATACACTCCGCTTCAGGTCAAAACAGCCGTAACAGGTTACGGAAAGGCAAAAAAGCCGCAGGTTATGGAAATGACCCGCAGGCTTCTCAGACTTGATGAGGTGCCAAAGCCCGATGATACAGCCGACGCTTTGGCAATAGCAATCTGTCACGCACAGGCGGCGGGTTCCGATTTGCGGAGGGCAATGTTTAGGAAAGGAATATAAAAATGATTTATTCCGTAAGAGGCAAATTGATTTTTATGACTTCATCTATTGCCGTTGTTGAATGCGGCGGCGTAGGTTATAACTGTCAAACAACAATAAACACGCTAAAGACATTAAAGCTTAATACAGAGGTTATGCTCTACACATACCTCAATATCAGAGAGGACGCAGCCGAGCTTTTCGGTTTTGCTACAAGAACAGAACTTGATACATTTAAAACCCTTATCAGTGTAAGCGGCGTAGGTCCCAAAGCAGGTCTTTCTATTCTTTCTGAATTAAGCCCCGAACAGGTAGCTATGGCTATCGCTTCCGATGATATAAAAACAATAACGAGAGCACAGGGAATAGGAAAGAAAATCGCACAGCGTATTGTTCTCGAACTAAAGGACAAGCTTATAAAGGCATACTCCGATGATTCTTTGCCTGTTGCTGCGACAAAAGCCGTTAATGCGGTAAACGGCAATATTCCAAAGGCGATAGAGGCTTTGGGAGTGCTTGGATATACACCTGCCGATGTATCTCCTGTGCTTAGTACTCTTGACAGCTCATTGCCTGTTGAGCAGCTTATTGCACAGACACTAAAGCAGATGGGAAGAAATTAAGATGAGTAAAATGGAATTTTCGGACGAATTTGACTTTGAAAACAGAATAATGGACGCTTCGGAGCTTCCCGAAGATCGTTCTGATAGTGATAACCCCTTGCGTCCAAAAACGCTTGACGAGTATATAGGTCAGGAAAAGGTAAAGGAAAATTTAAAGGTTTTTATCGAGGCGGCAAAAATAAGAGGAGAATCCCTTGACCATGTATTGCTGTACGGCCCTCCCGGACTCGGAAAGACAACACTTGCGGGAATAATTGCAAATGAACTCGGTGTGTCGGTAAGAATAACATCGGGTCCCGCAATCGAAAAGCCGGGTGATTTAGCTGCGCTGCTGACAAACCTGAACGAGGGCGATGTGCTGTTTATTGATGAGATACACAGGCTCAGCCGTGCGGTGGAGGAAATCCTCTATCCGTCAATGGAGGACTTTGCAATAGATATTATTACAGGCAAGGGTCAGATGGCGGCGTCTTATCACTTGCCGCTGCCTAAATTTACTCTTGTCGGTGCAACAACTCGGGCAGGTCAGCTGACTGCTCCGCTCAGAGACAGATTCGGAGTAGTTTTAAGACTTGAATTATATACCCCCCAAGAACTTGCCGAGATAGTCACGAGAAGTGCGGGAATTTTGGGAGTAAAAATCGAGCATGACGGTGCGCTTGAAATCGCATCCCGTTCAAGAGGAACACCGAGAATTGCAAACAGGCTGCTAAAGCGTGTGCGTGACTTTGCGCAAGTTATGTCGGACGGAGTAATCACCGTTGATTCGGCACGCACGGCACTCGACAGGCTCGAAATCGACGAGCTTGGACTTGACCAAAACGACAGAAGAATGCTTGAGGCTATAATCCGTTTTTACAACGGAGGACCTGTCGGACTTGAAACTCTTGCTGCTGCAATCGGAGAAGAGGCTGTAACGATAGAGGATGTTTATGAACCTTACCTTTTGCAAATCGGCTTTTTGAGCAGAACCCCCAGAGGAAGATGCATAACCGCAGAAGCATGCAGGCATCTCGGATATGAGTTTCCGAAAGGCACGGTGAATACAATGCCTTCTCAGCCGAATCTTTTTGACAATAATTAATTTAAACTTAATATCAATACTAATAATAAACTTCAAAACAAACAAAACTGAAAACGGAGGAAAAATTATGGGAAGACTATTCGGTACAGACGGTGCAAGAGGAGTTGCCAATTCCGAGCTTACTGCTGAGCTTGCTATGAACATAGGCAGAGCAGCAGCAATGGTACTTATCAGCGATGAGGTTGAACACCCCACATTTTTGATCGGAAAGGATACCCGCCTTTCGGGCGATATGCTTGAGGGGGCTTTAATTGCGGGACTATGCTCGGTAGGAGCCAATGTTGAACTTTTGGGAGTAGTGCCTACACCTGCTGTTGCTTATCTCGTAGGAAAATATAATGCGGACGCAGGTATAATGATTTCGGCGTCACATAATCCGTTTGAATTTAACGGAATCAAAATTTTCAGCTCTGACGGCTGCAAGCTGCCCGATGACCTTGAAAACAGAATAGAAGAAATTGTACTTGACAATGTTGTTCCTTATGCTCTTGCAAAGGATGAGAATATCGGCAAGGTAACAAGACTTGAAAATGCCGTCGACGATTATATAGATCATGTCGCAAATTCAATCGGTTGTGATTTTGAGGGCATGGAAGTTGCACTCGACTGCTCAAACGGATCTTCATCACGCACGGCAGAAAAGCTGTTTACAAAGCTCGGTGCAAAGGTTCATATGCTTTTTGATGAGCCTGACGGTATAAATATAAACAAGGACTGCGGTTCAACACATATAAACAGACTTCAAAACTATGTTCGCGAGCATAACCTTTGCTGCGGACTTGCATTTGACGGTGATGCCGACAGATGCCTTGCTGTTGATGAAAAAGGCAGTCTTGTTGACGGTGATTACCTTATTGCAATATGTGCAAAGGATATGAAAGACAGAGGTGTGCTGAAAAAGAACGCAGTTGTAGGTACCGTTATGACAAATATGGGATTTAATAAATTCTGTCAGGAAAACGGTATGAACTTTGTTTCCACAAAAGTCGGCGACCGTTATGTTTTGGAGGCTATGCTCCGTGAGGGATACAATATCGGCGGAGAGCAAAGCGGTCACATTATATTCCTTGACCACGCAACTACAGGTGACGGAGAGCTTTCAGGCGCAATGATTTTGAGTATTATGAAACGCACAGGCGAGAAATTAAGCAATCTTGCAAAGGTTATGCAGCGTATGCCTCAGGTGCTGATAAATGTAAATGTAAGCGCCGAGGGCAAGCTCGCATTCTATACCGATAAAGAGGTAAAGGCGGAGATTAAGCGTGTAGGAGATATTCTCGGAGACAGCGGCAGAATTTTGGTTCGTGTTTCCGGCACCGAGCCGCTTGTAAGAGTAATGCTTGAAGGCGAAGATACAGAGCAAATTCAAAACCTTGCACAGGAAGCTGCACAGGTGGTAAGGGAAAGATTGTCATAATGCGTTTGTCAGAAAATTGGAAAGATTACGAGCTTATTGATACCTGTGACGGAGAACGCCTTGAACGCTGGGGAGATATAATTCTGATTCGTCCCGACCCTCAAATCATTTGGTCAGGCGAAAAACGCAATCCCTTGTGGAATTCGGCTCACGCAAGATACCACAGGAGCAATAAGGGAGGCGGCCACTGGGAACAGTACAAAAAAGTTCCCGACCGCTGGACAATTAATTACGGTAATCTTGTATTTAATATTAAGCCCATGGGCTTTAAGCACACCGGAGTTTTTCCCGAACAGGCGGTAAATTGGGATTTTACCGCAGAAAAAATAAAGAGTGAAAACAGACCGCTCAAGATTTTAAATTTATTTGGATATACCGGCTGTGCAACGCTTTCGTGTCTTAACGCAGGTGCGTTTGTTTGCCATGTTGACGCGTCAAAGGGTATGGTTCAGTGGGCTAAGGAAAATGCTCAGTCGAGCCGTCTTGCCGATAGGCCTGTAAGATGGCTCGTTGACGATTGCGTAAAATTCGTTCAGCGTGAAATAAGACGCGGCAATAAATATGACGGAATAATCATGGATCCGCCCTCTTACGGAAGAGGTCCGGGGGGAGAGGTTTGGAAGCTTGAAGAACAGCTTTATCCGCTTGTTTCCCTGTGCAAACAGGTTTTATCAGATGACCCTGTATTCTTTATTCTTAATTCCTACACCACGGGACTTTCTCCTGCGGTAATGGAGTATTTGCTCGGTGTATTGCTAAAGGATCATTTCGGAGGCAGAATATCGAGTGACGAAATTGGTCTGAAAGTTACCGACACGGGACTTGTGCTTCCGTGCGGTTCGACTGCAATCTGGGAGAAGTAATTAATGGATTTTATCTCGCTTGAGAATGTTGTGTTTTCTTATAATGAGGAATTTGAATCTCCAAGGGCTTTGGATTCGGTTTCTCTTGATATAAAAAAAGGTGAATTTGTTGCTTTGCTCGGGCATAACGGCTGCGGAAAATCAACCGTAGCCAAACATCTTAACGCTATGCTTTTGCCCGACAGCGGCAAGGTCTTTGTTGACGGCGACGATACTGCCGATGAAGAAAAAACATATGAAATAAGAAAAAAAGTCGGTTTGGTTTTACAAAATCCCGACAACCAGCTTGTTGCAAGCATCGTTGAAGAGGATGTTGCGTTCGGCCCCGAAAACCTCGGGATTCCTCCAAAGGAAATTCGGGAGCGTGTTGATTACGCACTTAAGGCCGTGGGAATGTACGATTTCAGAGAGGACGCACCTTATAAGCTTTCGGGCGGACAAAAACAGCGTGTTGCCATTGCAGGAGTGCTTGCAATGATGCCCGAGTGTATCGTGCTTGACGAACCGACTGCGATGCTTGACCCGAACGGCCGCGAAGAGGTAATGTCAACGCTTTTAAAGCTTAATAAAGAAAAAAACATGACTGTTGTCCTGATAACTCACTACATGGACGAAGCTGTGCTTGCCGACAGAGTTGTAGTAATGGACAGCGGTAAAATTCTTACTCAGGGAACACCTTATGATGTGTTTTCTCAGATTGAACTTTTAAAAAAGCACAGACTTGATGTGCCGCAGGCGACTGAACTTGCGTACAAGCTGTGCGGATGCGGAGTGAAGTTTGATAAGCTCCCGCTTAATGCGGAGGAATGTGTTGCAATGCTCAGGGAGGTGCTGGGATGAGCAGTATTCTTGAGCTTAAAAACCTTAGTTTTATATACGGAATAAAAACACCGTTTGAAAAGAAAGCGGTGGATAATGTCAGCCTGTCGATAAACAAAGGTGAATTTATCGGAATAATCGGACACACAGGTTCAGGAAAATCCACTTTGATTCAAATGCTCAACGGTCTGATAAAGCCGACCGAGGGACAGGTTTTGTTTAACGGGGAGGACATTTGGCAAAATCCAAAGGATATTAGAAAAATCAGATTTAAAGTAGGTATGGTGTTTCAATATCCTGAATATCAGCTTTTTGAAGAAACTGTTTATAAGGATATAGCGTTCGGCCCAACAAATATGGGCAAAACCGTACAGGAAACAGACGCTGCCGTAAAAAAAGCGGCAGAGTTTACGGGTCTGAATTTTAACCTGCTTCAAAAATCTCCTTTTGACCTTTCGGGCGGTGAAAAGCGCCGTGCCGCAATAGCAGGTGTCATTGCGATGGATCCCGAGGTACTTGTACTTGACGAGCCAACTGCGGGACTTGACCCTGTAGGACGGGAAGTGCTTTTGTCACAGATTGTGCAGTACCATAAAAAACGCAAAAACACTGTTATCCTTGTTTCTCACAGTATGGAGGATATTGCGAGGGTGGCAGATAAAATAATTGTTATGAGTAAATCACGCCTTGTCATGTTTGACAAAACAAGGGAAGTTTTTTCCCGAGGCAGAGAGCTTGAAAAAATCGGTCTGCGTGTTCCGCAGATTACAAAAATTATGCTTGAGCTCAAAGAATGCGGATATGATCTTCCGAGCAGTGTGCTTACTGTTGATGAGGCGTTTTCGGCTTTATCCTCTCTTCTGAAAAAGGAGGGTAAGATATGGTAAGAGATGTTGCTTTCGGTCAGTATTTTTCGGAAAAAAGCGTTATCCACAGACTCGATCCGCGAGCAAAAATACTTTTACTTATTGCGTATCTCGTGATAATTTTTTGTACTTTCAATTACTTTTCACTTTTAATTGTTACAATATTTACCGTTTTGATGATAATGCTCAGCGGCGTGTCGCCGAAATTTTATTTTAAAAGCTTAAAGGTGATTATTTTTATTGTAATAATTACATCGGTTTTAAATTTATTTTACGGCACGGGCGAGCCGTTGTGGCAGTGGGGAGTATTAAAGATAACACTAAACGGAATAAACCGTGCGGTATTTGTTACGGTGAGAATAGTGTGCCTTATTATAGCAAGCTCATGTCTTACATTTACCACATCTCCCACGGAGCTCACAGACGCCATCGAACGGCTCATGAAGCCTTTAAACAAAATACATTTTCCCGTTCATGAAATAGCAATGATGATGTCGCTTGCATTAAGATTTGTGCCTACCTTGCTCGAAGAAACCGACAAGATAATGGCGGCACAAAAGGCAAGAGGAGCTGATATGGATTCGGGAAATCTGATAGCAAGAGCAAAGGCGTTGATTCCGATCCTTATTCCGTTGTTTGTTTCGGCTTTCAGAAGGGCATATGACATTGCAACGGCTATGGAATGTCGATGTTACCGTGGCGGGAGCGGCCGCACTAAGATGAAGTCGATTCATATGTCAATGCGTGACGCTGTTGCTTTTGTTTTAACCGCTTTGATGATTTTGGGAGTAATTTTATGCAATCTCTTTATTACGGCAGTAATCTAAAGAACCTGCTGATTACAATTTCATATGACGGCAGGCACTTTCACGGCTGGCAGATTCAGCAGAATGCCTTGACTGTGCAGGAGGTTTTTCAAAATTCACTAAGCAAAATAATAGGCAGTGATTTTGATGTAAAGGGATGCAGCCGAACCGACAGCGGTGTTCACGCAAATATGTACTGCATCAGTCTTAAAATTGCTCATCCTATTATGCCCGAGCGTCTTAAAGCCGCGCTTAACCGCTGGCTTCCGAAATCTGTTGCGGTGCTTGACTGCGTTGAGGTGCCTCTTGATTTTCATGCCCGTTACAGCTGTGTAAGCAAAGAGTATATTTATAAAATATGGAACAATGAGGTCAGAAATCCGTTTCTTGACGGATATGCACTTCATTACAGATACAAAATAGATGAGAATTTGCTGAACAACGCGGCACAGTCTTATGTTGGGTATCATGATTTCAGCTCTTTTTGCACCCTTGACCGCCGTGAAAAGGGCGATATGAGAAGAAATGTTATGAGTTTTTCCGTCAAGCGTGACGGTGATCTTGTTACAATGAAAGTTGAAGCAGACGGCTTTCTCTACAATATGGTAAGGATAATGGTGGGAACACTTCTGCGTGTTCAGCAAGGAAAAATTAATCCCGATGATATATCAACGATTATCGAAAAAAAGGACAGAAGCTTTGCGGGTCCTACTGCACAAGCCTGCGGGCTTTATCTTAACAGGGTAAACTATAATTTATGAGATAAAGATGTTACATATAAATTTTCAGGATTGTAACTTTAACTTTAAATTTCCTTGCATTTATCAGAAAAGAATTTGTGTTTTATTTAGGAAAGGGGTGTAAGGTATGTTTAGGAGACTCAATGGTCATTATACCGATAACAAAAAAAGTGACCGTGAAGTAATCAGCTATGAAGATGTACCGCTTGATGATTATGAACAGGAAAAAACAGAAATGTCTCCCGAAGCGGTTAAAAAAATTATTTTGGGCGTATGTCTTGCCATAGTAGCAGGACTTATCGTGTTTGCATTTGCAAACCGTGATAATCTGACTGCTGACAATATTTCAAATTGGTGGACCTATGAGGTTTTGGGTAACGCAGGCAACGGCTTTCCCGTCAATGTTGTGGGCACCGATGTAAAATCAGGGAATTTTACCGTCAATCAGGGACGCGTTGCATATGCTTCCGATACCTCATTTGTTACTCTTAATTCTAAGGGTAATGAAATTGCAAATGTTCAGCTAAGATATTCAAAACCTGCGATGAAATCATCAGGTGACAGATTTTTAACCTACGGAATAGGATCTGACGGTTATCAGATTCATGATTTTGACGGTATGCTGTATTCCGATGAGGCAGAGGGTGCTATATATACCGCAGACATTTCCTCAAGCGGAGTTTACGGACTTGTTACCGAGGGAAACGGTTATCTCACAGTACTTTATGTTTTCAACAGCAGTAATAACAGAATATACAAATACTCTTTTTCGGAACACTATATAACTTCTTTGGCAATAAACAGCGACGGAACAGGCTGTATTGCAGTCGGAATTTCAAGTTCAGGCGGTGAGGCTGAAACAGGGGTTTATGTGCTTGACTTTACAAAGGAAGAACCTGTTTCAAAAATTATAATCAGCGGCGATACAGTAATAGACAGCCAATATCTCAACAACAGCAGTGCTGTGCTTATCGGCAGTGCGGCGTCGTATATAATAAAAATTGGTGAAGAAGATTATAAAACCGTCGATTACAGCGGAAAGACGCTTGCAAACTACTGTTTTAACACAAGCACCAATTCATTCGCGCTCGCTCTTTCAAAAAGCGGTGACGGAAGAAGCTGTGATATTGAAACCTATGATGACAGTGCAGAAAAAATAAGCTCAATAAGCACTCAGTACGGGGCAGAATCACTGTCAATGTACAAGGGAATTGTTGCAGTGCTTGACGGAAATACCGTATATGGTTTTGACAACAGCGGTAATGAGATTTATTCATTCGACACGGGAACGGGCTCGAAAAAGCTTGTTCTTACTTCAAACAATACGGGATATGTCCTGAGTATTAATCAAATAAAGTTTTTTGATTTCAGCGATTCTTCAACGAAAGACTCGGTTAATTAAATCGGCATAAATATTTAACGGTGAGATATATGATAATAGATATACTTATAGTTGTGGTAATACTTATTTTTGCCGCAATCGGCGTAAAGCGTGGAATAGCTAAAACCCTGCTCAGCATCGCAGGAGTTGTTGTTACCGCTGTTTGTGCGTATTATCTCTCAGACTTTCTGTCACAGGTGATTTACGACGCTTTTATAAAGCAAACTGTCATATCTAATGTTACGCAGATTATTGAAGAAAACGGGATTGACTACGCTCTGTCAAATTCGCTTCAGGCGTTACCCGAGTGGCTGAGCGGGATAATTATTTTTGTGTCATCATTATTCGGTGTTAACGAAACAAAGCTTCAGGATTCCCTTGCGTTTTCTGATGAAATATCGTCATCCGCGAGCAATACTGTCGAAAGTGCAGTTGCTCCCTTGGCAACCTCTTTGCTTAGCTTTATACTGATAATTGTTTTGTTTATAATAATATTTATATTAGTTAAAAAGCTTATAAAGCTTGTATCCAAAGCGTTTTCTATACCTGTAATTAAACAGATTAATCAGCTTCTCGGCGGAGTGTTCGGCATAGCGGAGGGCCTTATAATAGTATGGATTGCAGTAAATATATTGAGTTTAGCAGCATCACTATCAAATCAAAATATGATTGAAAGTGCTCTAATCCAAAGTACTCTTTTTAAATTTTTCAGCGTTGCATTATGACGCTTTTGGCTTTGAATTTACAGAGGTGGTTTTATGGGTAATAACGAAAAATGGTCTTTCAAAAAAAGCGACCTTATTACAATACCGAACTTATTAACATATTTAAGAATTATTCTTATAGCACCATTTGCTTATTTCTTTCTGGTTGAAAATTATGTTGCTGCCGTAGTTTGTATCGTAATTTCCGGCCTTACGGATTGCTTTGACGGTATGCTCGCACGCAGACTGAATCAGATTACACCGTTGGGAAAAATACTTGATCCCATTGCGGATAAGTTTACTTTGCTTGCCGTTGTTGTTTGTATGGTGATTTATGTGCCTATTGTTTTGCCTGTATTAATAACATTGCTATTAAAGGATGTTTTAATGCTTCTGGGCGGAATGGATTTGATAAACAAGGGCATAACTCCCCCTGCGGCAAAATGGTACGGCAAGGTCGGCACAGTAGTGTTTTACATTTCAGTGTCAATAATAATTTTTCTTAAAGCAGCATTTAAAATAGAAAATTTTGCACTTGATGTGGCGCTGCTGTCGGTGACTGCTGCGACTATGCTTTTTGCATTATACCAATACGGCAAAATATATTTTCATTTAATTAAAGAGAACAGTACGAAATAATTTTAAGTCTCATAAAAACAAATTGACAAAATACCATTGAATTTTAAATAAATAGCATATATAATGTTTATTAATTAATCTTTTTATTTTATTACAAGGAGAAAATTATGCTTTGTAGCAGATGTAAAAAACGGCAGGCTGTCGTTTTTGTTTCAAATAACAGTTCAGCGGATGCTCCCACAGTTGGCTATTGCCTCACCTGTGCCAAGGAGCTTGGCATTAAGCCTGTTGAAGATTTAATCAGTAAAATGGGAATTTCCGATGAGGATCTCGAAAATGTTCAGGATCAGATGAACAGCCTTATGCAAAATATGGGTGAAAACGGAGATATCTCACAGCTTATGGAACAGCTCGGTGCGGATAACCTTGCCGAGCAAATGGATCAGTTTGCTCAAAATGACGGAGATGACGATTTTTCGCACGGTGCACCTGCGTTTCCCGCATTTTTTAATAATATATTCGGCAGCGGTCAAAAGAACAACGCAGCTAATGCAAATGACGGCGGTAAGTCGAATAAAGCGGAAAAGAAAGATAAAAAAAGAAAACATATCAGCCTTTACTGCGAGGATTTGACCCGTAAAGCAAGAGAAGGAAAAATTGACAGAATTATCGGTCGTGACGCCGAGATTGAAAGAGTTATTCAAATTTTATCCCGCAGAAGCAAAAACAACCCCTGCCTGATTGGCGAGCCGGGCGTGGGTAAAACGGCAATAGCCGAGGGACTTGCTTTGCGCATTGCACAGGGCAATGTGCCGCAAAGACTTAAAAATAAGGAAATTCAGCTCCTCGATTTGACATCTCTTGTCGCAGGCACCCAGTTTAGAGGACAATTTGAAAGCCGTATAAAGGGCCTTGTATCAGAAATCAAGGAAAGCGGTAATATAATTCTCTTTATTGATGAGGTTCACAGCCTTGTCGGCACTGGCGACAATGAAGGAACGATGAATGCGGCAAATATTTTAAAACCGGCTCTTTCAAGGGGTGAGGTTCAGGTAATCGGTGCGACAACCTTTAATGAGTACAGAAAGTACATAGAAAAGGACTCTGCACTTGAGAGAAGATTTCAGCCTGTAAAAGTCGGTGAACCGACTGTTTCTCAGACTATTGATATAATAGCCGGTGTGAAAGGTTATTACGAAAAGCATCATCGTGTAGTCGTTGACGATGATATTGTTCGCAAAACGGTTGTTTTATCCGAGCGTTATATAACTGACAGATTTTTACCTGATAAAGCTATTGACTTGCTTGATGAGAGCTGTGCCTGTGCGGCACTTCGCAATAAAACAATGGAACGCTTTGACAAGTTAAACGATGATAAGTCAAAGCTTACTCAAAAAAAGGAAGAACTTACAGCTTCAGAGGAAATTAATTACGAGGCTTTGGCAGAGGTTAACACAAATATTGCGAGAATTGACTCTGAACTTTCAAAAATAGATCCTGAAAGCGTTACTTCTAAAGTGACCGAGGACGACATTGCCAAGGTAATAGAGCTTTGGACGGGAATCCCGGCTTCAAGAATAAAAGAAAACGAGCTGTCAAAACTTGCGGATTTGGAGACAGAGCTTAAAAAGAAGATAATCGGCCAGGATGAGGCCGTAGAGGTGCTTGCGTCTGCAATAAAACGCAGCCGTTGTCAAATTTCACCACGCAGGAGGCCTGCATCGTTTATATTTGTAGGCCCAACAGGTGTGGGAAAAACAGAACTTGTAAAAGTGCTGAGTCAGCAGCTTTTTGATACTCCCGAAACTCTCATAAGACTTGATATGTCAGAGTTTATGGAAAAACATTCAGTGTCCAAAATCATAGGATCACCTCCGGGATATGTCGGATATGATGAGGCGGGTCAGGTGACCGAGAAGGTCCGCAGACGCCCTTATTCCGTACTGCTGTTTGATGAAATTGAAAAAGCTCATCCAGATGTTCTGAATATTTTACTACAGATACTTGATGAGGGCAGAGTAACGGATGCCCACGGAAGAGTTGTCAATTTTGAAAATACTGTAATTATTATGACCTCCAATACGGGTTCTGCCAAAAGTGACAGTGCTCTTGGATTCGGCAAAACTCAGGAGGATGCGGCAAAAGAAAAGGTAATGAAGGCACTCTCTGAGTTTTTGCGTCCTGAATTTATCGCACGAGTTGACGAAGTTATAGTGTTTAACACATTAACAAAGGAAAACTTCGTAAAAATAGCTGAACTTATGCTTTCCGAATATGTGGGTACACTTGAGGAAAAACATATTAAATTCAGCTTTGATAATAAGGCTTGTGAATACCTTGCTGAAAAATCGTGCAACGGCAAGAGCGGAGCACGCGACCTGAGAAACACAATAAGAAAAGAAGTCGAAGAAAAGATTGCTTCGGCAATGATTGATGCAGGTTCTGATTCCTTGAGTGCGATAAGTATTACATCAGACGGAGAAAAAATCATTCTTCAAGCAATTTAAATTTAACTATTGACATTGCAACGGATTAGTGATATAATTACTACCGTTGCAGATAAGCGGATGTAGTTTAGTGGTAGAACTTCAGCCTTCCAAGCTGATCGTGTGGGTTCGATTCCCATCATCCGCTCCAAAATAAAAGGTATCCGTCAGGATACCTTTTTGTTTTAGAATCTTTGTCAATAGCTTGAGTAAACCAGAAAAAAGAATAGTTTAAATTAACAAGCGGCAGCAAGTAAAGCTACCGCTTGTTTTGTTAATGTGAGAAAATATTTTGTTTAAAGCAATTTTTAAGCTTTTTAAGTTAAATTGTTATATTCTAAGATGCGAAAATGTAATATAAGACGATTTATAGAAAAATATAGGTCAAACACTGCTTATGTACAAAGGAAAATATTTTAAGAACATTAAAAGTAGATAAGCATTGCTAAATTAAATAACTGCACAACTTAATATAAATAAGTTAGTGTTAATAACAAAAATATTGATGTTTTAATAACTATAATGTATAATATTATATCAACGAGTATGATAATTTATCGAATTTGTCATGGATGATTGTCAATATGCGGACAGAAAACAGCAGAAGAAAAGTTTGAGTTGATACAGGAAATAAATTGAAAGGCCTTAAATAATTATGGAAATTAGTAGTTTAGATTTATCAACACGATTAAATTTTATTTCTATTTTTATTGCCTTATATGAAAGCTTTTCTGATTATATTATTGATTGTCCAAAACAATTTTTTAATACTAATATATATATAAAAAGCGAATGTTATGAAAGGATAAAGGAGCACGAAGAGTTATTTAAAAAAAAGGTGGCTTCATCAAAATATAAATACAAAAAATTTACGCAATACGGATATACTCAATGGTTAAATCCTGAATATGATAAACGTATTCAAAGCAGGCAAATAAAAATTAAAGCTAAGAATCAAAACAATATTTTGTTTAATTCAATTATGTTTTTTATTGATGAAAATGCGTTAGACGAAAATGATTTTAACAAATTTTTAGAAATTAGAGATTTAAGAAACAAATTGGTTCATGAAATGCCAGAATTGATACTTTTACCTACTGAAAAAACGTGGAAAAATATGTTTGAAGAACTTATACATATGTATAAAAAAGTAAACAATTATTGGTGTGTCATGCTTGAGTTATCAATTGCTGGAAATGATATGCCGCAAAACATAAAAATTGATTTTGATAATGTTATAACTACGGACTTATATAATCTTTTAATTTCAATTGATGTATTATTTAATACTAAGTTTGTTATTGATAAACAATGGATAGTATTTAACGGCTTATACAAAGGACTATGCTTACCGATTATAAATGAAAAAGTGGAGGAAACTCATATTGGACAAGTTGAAAATGCAGATAGCCAACAAGGCTGATGAAAATTTTAAAAATTTAGCAGAGATGTTCCCAAACTCCGTAACCGAGACGATCGATGAAAAAAATGAAGTTAGGTCGTGCGCCTGACAAAGATGTGCTTATCCAGGAGATTTCCTGAATACCACCCGCTGTGCGGGTGGATATTTATTTACGATATAAAACGCTTATGTTTAAGCAGGTAGTTTTTAAATATCTTTTATTTAACTCTATGCTTACAACTTGTTAATTCTAAATATTTTGAGTGTTTCGGGTTAAATTTTTAATATTTCTTTCTGAATACTGTATCAAATTAAAAAGCGATGAGGCACCTTTTTCAAAGTAGTTCATAATTAAATCGGGGGACAAGGATAGTGAAAGCTCATTTTTTTGTATTATTGTATCAATGATTTCAAGGTCAATCATCATAGATGCAAGTGTTAAGTTTTTGTATTTGCTTTTATCAATAGAAAACAGATTCTGGGAATTGTGGCTGTCGGCAGAATACAGTATTCTGAAAATTTGGTATTCTGAATTCATAAGGTAATTGCTCACCGTGTTAGTGAGATTTTTGTTTCCCATTTGTGCCAGTAAGTCAAAAATTACAGTCGTAGTATTCATCAACAGCTTTTTGTTAATCTGATTAATCATATTGCCCTTTAGGTGCCTGATTTCATCGCTTTCGGGCAAATCGTCAGCCGTTACGGACGCAAGCTTACGCTGGACTGTTCGCCCGAGCAAATAATCACATGAAACATCAAAATACTCCGCCGCATTTACCAAAAAATCAAGACCGCATTCCCGTATCCCTTTTTCGTAATGAGAAAGTAATGCCTGTGAAATACCCAAATCGGAAGCTACTTGTTTTTGGCTTAGCCCTTTTTCTTTTCGCAAATAAGTTAATATTCTCGGAAAATCGCTGTTCAATCTTGACACCTCAAATTCTTTAATAGTATAATTATCAAAGCGGGTTATGTTTATTACTAAAAGTATAACTAGTCTATAACAATTTGTAAATAACTTTGGAGAAATTTATGAAATCTTATGTTATTCATTTAATTCGTCACGGAGCTATTGACGAAACTCTTTCGGGTAAGTATATCGGCTCAACCGATGTTTCTCTCTCTGATAAGGGGAGAGAGGATTTAATAAAACTTGACGCTGAATATAAATACCCAGGTACTCAGGTCGTTTTTACAAGTCCGTTAAAGCGTTGCACTCAAACATGCAAGATTTTGTATCCCGAGCAAAATCCGCTTTCGATACCTGCATTGGCTGAGTGTCGTTTCGGCGACTGGGAAGGAAAAACCGCAGATGAGCTTAAAGATGATAAGGATTTTGAAAAATGGCTTGCAGGTGACTCTTCCGTAACCCCTCCAAACGGTGAGAGCAACGCTGATTTTACCCGCAGAATATGCCGTATGTTTGAGAGCATCGTAGAGGGACTTATGAAAACAGGCACTACGGAAAGTGTAATAGTTACTCACGGCGGAGTTATCATGACGCTTCTTGCAGTTTACGGCTTGCCTCAGGCAAAGCCATTTGAATGGACAATGGACAACGGTTTCGGTTATTCAGTCCGTGTGACTCCGATGCTTTGGCAGCGTGATAAGGTGTGTGAGGTTTTTGAGGCAATTCCTGTTCCGAACAACAAAGAATGACAATTTATGCTAAATTGTATTAAAGTTTACAATCTTTTGCGTTGTTGTGTGTAATAATTAACTTATAAATAAATTTATTTTTATAAAGGAGCAAAATATATGGCTGACTACAAAATAACATTGTTAAAAGGTGACGGTATCGGTCCTGAAATAGTAAATCAGGCTGTAAAGGTGCTTAATAAGGCAAGTGAAAAGTTCGATTTTACGGTTGAATATGACGAGGCACTTCTCGGAGGCTGTGCTATTGACGCTACGGGTGTACCGCTTCCTCAGGAAACCATAGATAAATGTAAGGCTTCAGACAGCGTACTGCTCGGTGCTGTGGGCGGTCCAAAGTGGGACGCAATGCCGGGAGATAAGCGCCCCGAGGCCGGGTTACTCGGCATAAGAGGTGCACTCGGATTATTTGCAAATCTTCGCCCGTCTGTAATTTTCGGACCGCTGAAAAGCGCATCTCCGATAAAGGATGAGATTATCGGAAGCAATCTTGATATTATGATAGTAAGAGAGCTTACAGGCGGTATATATTTCGGTGAAAGAGGAAGAAAAGAAGTAAACGGTCAGCCTGCTGCGTGGGATACTGAAATGTACACTGTGGCAGAGGTTGAAAGAATTGCGAGAGTTGCATTTGACCTTGCAATGAAAAGAAATAAAAAGCTTACAAGCGTTGACAAAGCAAATGTACTGGAGTCCTCCCGCTTGTGGCGTGAAACGGTAATAAGGGTTTCAAAGGAATACCCTGAGGTAGAGCTTAATCATATGTATGTGGATAACTGTGCTATGCAGCTTGTAAGAAATCCGCGTCAATTTGATGTAATTGTTACCTCAAATATATTCGGCGATATTCTTTCCGATGAGGCTTCAATGATTGCGGGTTCAATAGGTATGCTTGCTTCTGCAAGTCTGTCGGGCGGAAAGCTCGGACTTTATGAGCCTATTCACGGTTCTGCCCCCGATATTGCAGGCCAGAACATTGCAAATCCGCTTGCAACAATTCTTTCTGTTGCTATGATGCTTCGTTATTCACTCGGAAGAAGCGACGCTGCCGATGCGATAGAAGCTGCTGTTGCAAAGGTTTTGGAAACTCACCGCACACCCGATATTTATGAGGAATCAATGATAAAAGTTGGATGCGAGGAAATGGGCGACCTCGTTTGCAATATGCTTTAATCGGGTGAGTAATGCAGTATTACGATATGCACTCGCACATTTTGCCTGATTTTGATGACGGAGCAAAAACCGTTGATGAAAGCCTTGAACTTATCAAATGCCTTGAAAGGCAAAATGTAACAAATATTTGTTTTACACCTCATTTTTACACTAATGAGATGAGTGTAGAAGATTTTGTAGTCAATCGCCGAATTGCTTACGAAAAATTTTTAAACCATAAACCTCAAAATATCAATATTGTTCTCGGTGCTGAAGTTTTCGTAACAAAATTTCTTTTCAGCAATGATAATTTGTCCCAAATAACATACGGAAAATCAAGATATATTCTTACCGAGTTTTCTTATAGTTCGCAATTTTCGGGAAAATCACTCAATCAAGTTTTAATGCTAATCGAGAATTATAACTTGATTCCTGTTATCCCTCATGTTGAGCGTTACAGAACTCTTATGAGCGATATTTCGGTTTTGCGTGAATTAAGAGATTTGGGTGTATTAATTCAGACCAATGCCGCAAGCTACGGCAAAAAGTCGCCTATGTTTAAACGCAAAAGGCTTTTGAAGCTGATTGACAAAGGTATGATTGATGTTCTCGGAACCGATACTCATTCCATGACGCATAATTCCCCCGATCTGTTCTCTCAGGCAGTTGACTGCATTGCGGATAAATGCGGTAAAAACGCTGTAAGAAATATGATGCTTAATGCCGAAAAGATTTTTAATTCAGCAATCAGTGAATAAAAGGATTAAACCTTACATTTTTTATTTGATGATAGTATATTTCCTGTATGGAAAAATATTGACTTTGTAATTAAATTTTGTATGAACAAAAAACCGATTAACTCTTGCGGGTTAATCGGTTTTGTTGTGTTTAAATAATTATATTATATTCTTGCTACGCCAGTTTTAATAGCTGCTTCTTTAACAGCCTTTGCTACTGTTTCGCCGACTCTGCTGTCAAATGCGTGGGGGAGAATGTAATCGGGACTGAGTTTATCTTCTTCTACAAGTGAAGCAATAGCAAATGAAGCGGCGATCTTCATTTCTTCGTTTATATCGCTTGCTCTGCACTCGAGTGCACCCTTGAAAATTCCGGGGAATGCAAGTACATTGTTAATCTGATTCGGAAAATCGCTGCGGCCCGTGCCGACAACGGCAGCTCCCGCGTTTTTAGCGATGTCGGGCATAATCTCGGGAGTGGGGTTAGCCATAGCAAAAATAATAGCGTCTTTTGCCATTGATTTTACCATATCCTCCGTAACACAGCCTGCTGCTGATATTCCCAGAAATACATCCGCACCTCTCATTGCGTCTGCAAGTGTACCAGTAAGATGTTCAAGATTAGTGATTTCAGCCATTTCCTGCTTTACAGCATTTAATCTGCTGTCGCCTTTGCAAATTATACCCTTGCTGTCGCAAAGTGTGATGTGTTTAACTCCCATATTCAAAAGGTGCTTTGCAATTGCAATTCCTGCGGCACCTGCACCGTTCATTACAACCTTAATATCTTCAAGTTTTTTATTAACGATTTTAAGTGCATTGATAAGTCCCGCAGCAACGATAACGGCCGTTCCGTGCTGGTCATCGTGGAAAACGGGAATATCGCATTTTTCTTTCAGCTTTCTTTCAATTTCAAAGCATCTCGGAGCAGAAATATCCTCAAGATTGATACCGCCGAATGAACCGCTGATAAGATAAATTGCATTAACTATTTCATCTACATCCTTGCTTCTGACGCAGATAGGAAAAGCGTCAACTCCGCCGAACTCCTTAAATAACGCACATTTTCCCTCCATAACGGGCATGCCTGCTTCGGGTCCTATATCGCCTAAGCCGAGTACAGCTGTGCCGTCGGTTACAACGGCTACAAGATTGTTTCGCCTTGTAAGCTCAAATGACTTATTGTAATCTTTTTGGATTTCAAGACAAGGTTCTGCAACGCCCGGTGTATATGCAAGTGAAAGGTCTTCGGAAGTAGAAATAGGAACTCTTGAAATGACCTCTATTTTGCCGTTCCATTCATAGTGTTTTTTTAAAGATTCTTTTCTGATATCCATGCTTTAACTCCTTTATAAAAACTTTATATCTCAAACATTCTACATTATATACTTAAAAAGCTCATATATCAAGCAGTTTCAAGAAAAATGTTGACTTTTAATTTCTTTTAATTTATTATAAATACTGCGAGTGCGTTGAACAGCCGCGGGCAAAGGCCGAAAGGCTTTGTGCGAGGAAAGTCCGGGCTTCACAGAGCAAAAATAACGGCTAACGGCCGCCGGAGGCGACTCCAGGGATAGTGCAACAGAAAATTACCGCCGAATTTTCGGTAAGGATGGAAAGGTGAGGTAAGAGCTCACCGGAGGCAGGGAGACCTGTCTGCCGTGTAAACCCTATTTGAAGCAACACCGTGGTAGGACATATACGCTTGCTCGGCGTGTCCTTAGGAGGTGGCATCGAGCAGTTTCGGTAACGGGCTGCCAAGATAGATGGCTGTTCACGACAGAACCCGGCTTACAGACGCAGTCGCACAAAAACTACCTGTAATTTAGAATTACAGGTAGTTTTTGTTTTAATATATCAAATTGATTATTTCAGGAATTTTTTTCGATAATTTTCTCGGCACATTTAATCCCGTCAACTGCGGCGGATATTATTCCTCCTGCATATCCCGCACCCTCGCCGCAGGGATAAAGCCCCTTTATTGCGACGCTTTCAAGAGTATCATTGTTACGCAAAATACGAATCGGGGAAGAGCTTCGTGTTTCTACTCCTGTTAATACAGCGTCTCCGTCATCAAATCCCTTTAGTTTTTTGCCCATCAGTTTAATTGAACGCTTCATAGATTCTGACACATATTCAGGGAAAATGTCGTTTAAATCCGATAGCTCGTAATTCGGGCAAATAGTCGGCTTTACACCTCCGAGAGCCGTGCTCTTAGTGTTGTTGATAAAATCATCTACCCTTTGAACGGGTGCATTGTAATTGCCGCCGCCAATCTCAAACGCCTTTTTTTCAAGCTCTCGCTGAAAGTACATTCCTGCAAGCGGATTGTCCGATTTAAAATCTTCGGGTGACACCCCGACAAGCAGTGCAGAGTTAGAGTTTATATCATCTCTCGCAAATTCACTCATACCGTTTGTTACAAGCATATTTTCTTCGCTTGAAGCATTGACAACTCTGCCTCCGGGACACATACAAAAGGTATATACACCTCGGCCGTTATCAAGGTGAGTATTTAACTTGTAGCTTGCGGCACCAAGTCTTTTATTGCCTGCAAAGCGTCCGTATTGAGCTTTATCAATATTTTCACGCAGATGTTCAATTCTTGTACCTACGGAAAATGATTTTGCCTCAATAGGTAAAGCTTTGCTGTACAGCATTTCAAAAGTATCCCGTGCACTGTGACCAATCGCAAGAATTATATTGTCTGTTTCAATTTCCTCTGTTTTGCCGTTTTGTTCCGTTACGGCAGATGCAACCGACGAGTCTTTAAAGTTTATGCCCACAAGCTTTGTTTCAAAAAGTACGGTTCCTCCGAGAGCTAAAATTTCTTTCCTGATGTTTTTTACCGTTACTCTCAATTTGTCTGTTCCTATGTGCGGTTT
>CALYBM010000024.1 GCA_944412525.1 uncultured Ruminococcus sp.
AGGATATTTGAGGAGAGCTGTCCTTAGTACGAGAGGACCGGGATGGACGCACCTCTGGCGCACCAGTTGTCACGCCAGTGGCACAGCTGGGCAACTATGTGCGGATCGGATAAACGCTGAAAGCATCTAAGCGTGAAGCCGACTCCAAGATTAGATATCCCATCGTGTAAACGAGTAAGACCCCTTGAAGACTACGAGGTTGATAGGCTGCGTGTGTAAGTGTCGTGAGGCATTTAGCTTGGCAGTACTAATAGGTCGAGGGCTTGACCATATTGTTTCTTTGGTCAGCTTTGTAGTATTACTTTAACCATTTTAAATATCTTACTTTCTTCCTTTCTCTTATCTTTATTCAGTTTTCAGGGTGTTACCCTTTTATATACACCGATTGTTCGGTGAGTCCTTTAAACTTTATGCACCGCATTTGCGGTGCTTTTTTGTTTTTATTTATAAGCATTGATCTATTACAAAAGTAAATTTATTAAGCAAGCTAATACTGATACCTAATTAAAACCTAAAATTTTCGGCATATTTTTCGCAATATATCGTGAATTGCCCTCGAAAGGCGTAAGCCTTTCAGCACAAATTTACTCATTTGAAAAAATTTGTTTCAAAACTATATAGTTTTGAATTGGTGTGAGTATAACGCAAATTAGGCTTTACCTTGGTTTTGTTTTAATATACAACATATATTAATTGAAATAATGATCTGCTCAGAATAAATTTGAGAGCTTTTAACGGAGTATTTATATTTGGTTGACTTAATATTTAGACTTGGGTATAATATCTGCACATGGTTAACTGAATTTTCTCTACGCCCCGTAGATATTGCATATTCTACGCTCTGTGTGTGGTTATCAAATACTTTATTAAGTATAATTTTGTCAGAAAGGAGGAAGTTTTATGGATCAAATCAAAATCGGTAAATTTATTTGTGAAGTACGAAAAGAGAAAAATTTAACTCAGAGGCAGCTTGCCGATATATTATCCATAAGTGATAAAACCATATCAAAGTGGGAATGCGGAAAAGGATTGCCGGAAGTTTCTCTTATGATTCCGTTATGTGACGCTTTGCAAATAACTGTGAACGACCTGCTTACCGGCGAAAGAGTATCCAATATCGATTACCAAAAAAAAGCGGAGGAAAATATGATGAAATTAGTTAAGGAAAATGAAGAAAACAAGAAGAAAATGGCTTTCTCTGTTATTTGCGGTGTAATTACTATAGTTGCAGTTTGCTCACTTATTGTAATAGCGTCATACATTATGATGCCTGCTATTGTGAGAATTTCATTGATTGTGTTTGCAATTTTGATAGCGGTTGTAGGTATTGGAGCGGCTGCTATGCTTGAAATCAATGCAGGCTACTATGAGTGCCCTCACTGCAAAGCACTTTTTGTTCCTTCCGTGAGTGAATATGTTAAGGGATATCATACTTTAACAAAACGCAAGTTAAAGTGTCATGAGTGCGGCAAAACCGGAATGTGCAAACATCGCATTGTAAAATAATTTTTAGAAAAACCTAAAGATAGTTCAAATTTTTATTTTCCTTACTTTTAGCATAAGTGAATTAATCTGCATTTTTGCTATTGTATAGCTTTATGGGTGGTTTGTATAGATATGTTTTATTTGACTGCTTCTTTAGAATTATTAGGTGTTTTTTATGAACAAAAGAGAATTGATGTTTTATAATGAATATGAAGAATTTTATAAAATGGCAGAAAAATCACACGCTTTTCATGCGTTTTGCAAAGCAGCGTTTGGTAATGATTTTTCACAAGATGGTTTCAGTGATATTAATCAGATAAATATGATTTTGCCTTACATTCCGTTAAGAGATAATGTTCACATTTTAGATATAGGCTGCGGTAACGGAAAAATGCTTGGCTATCTTAGGAAAAAACGAAAAGTTTTATTCACGGATTTGATTATTCGAATAATGCAATTCAAACAGCCAGAAAACTATTTCCTAAAAATTCTGAATTTAGGGTTGGCGTAATTGATGAAAAAGATTATCCTGATGACTGCTTTGATACCATAATTTCTATGGATACAATTTATTTTACAAAAGATATGGTTGCTTTTGTTGCTAAAATTAAAAGATGGCTCAAAAAAGACGGTGTGTTTTTTGTAGGTTATCAAGAGGGAGATGTTATGCCTAAGACAAATTCTGCGTCCGACACTGTATTGGCAAAAGCGGTAGAGCGTAACGGTTTGAAATATCAGATAACGGATATAACTAAACAAACCTATCAGCTTCTTAAACAAAAAAGAAAATCCGCAATACTTTATAAAAAAGAATTTGAAGCGGAGCAGCATAACAGTTGGTTTGATATGTTAATGGGTCAAACTGAATGTGCAGCAGAATTATTTGAGCAGTTTGCGAGCAAAATGGCGAGATATATTTATGTGATAAGGAAATAGACAACTTTATGTTTGTGGGAATTATAAGGTTTAAATTTACGGAGGTAAACCACATTGGTTATTATGGCATCTGAGGAACAGCTGGAAATAGTAAAGAAAATAACACAAGAAACAATTACAGCAATATATCCAAGGTATTATCCTAATGGTGCGGTTGATTTTTTTAGGAAGCATCATAATGATGAAAATATAAGAGCTGATATAAATGACGCAACGGTATATTTGTTAATGGACAATGATAAGTATATCGGCACTGTAACAATAAAGGAAAATGAGATTTGCAGATTGTTTGTTTTACCTGATTTTCAGCATAAAGGCTATGGCAAAATGTTATTGGAGTTTGCCGAAAATAAAATCAGCGAAGAGTATTCTGCTGTTATTTTAGCCGCATCCTTGCCTGCAAAGAAGATTTACAGATTAAGAAATTACTTTGAAATTGAAAATCATCAAATTGTTTCGGATAACGGAGACATTCTTTGTTACGATCTCATGAAAAAAGAATTGACAAAGAGTATGACAGCTATAAACTATAACGGTAAGTCTTTTGTTCCGAGAAGCAATACGGAGAATGGGGAAGTGAGCGGAGAAACTATCTTTAATTATCATCAGAATGGATTTGATTTTTATGCCGATTATTGCGGCGGAGATGTGAAAAAGGGATACATGATTGGCAAGGTAAGTCTGAACGGAGAAATAGATTTTTATTATCAACATATAAATACCAACGAAGAAATTCGTGCGGGAAAATGTCACAGCATACCGGTAGTCAATGATGATGGAAAGATAGAATTACATGAAGAATGGCAATGGCTTAATGGTGATTGTTCATCAGGAAAGTCAATAGTAGTTGAGCGATGAAGGTTATATTTTTAGCCCGTCTGTTTTTTATAGGCGGGCTTTATTTTTTTCTAAATTATTGCGTGCATTTAAATTTGTAAAATTTTAAAATCTTAAACAGCGTATGCGGCGTCGGAGTGTGAAAAGTTTTTGTTGCCATACTTTATTTGTTATGGTATAATCTGGATACAGTATATTTGCAGTTGAGAAAACTTGGTAACAGAGAGAAAACTAAAAAGTCGGAGACAACAGATGATAAGAGAAATCAAAACAAACGAGCTTTTTAAGCTGCTTGAATTATACACTCATTTGCACGAGTTAGGAGTGCCTGAGTACAGCGAACACTTAGAGAAAATATGGGACAAAATTTGCGGCGATGAAAATCACCATATTATCGTATGTGAGATTGACGGTAAAATTGTTTCTTCCTGTGTTTGCGTGATTATTCCGAATCTTACAAGAAACATCCGTCCTTATG
>CALYBM010000025.1 GCA_944412525.1 uncultured Ruminococcus sp.
GTTATTACAGGATAGGTTGCTTAATATAAAAACTTAATCTAAACATGGGAGATAAGACCGATGTACAGGTAAAGTTGTAAGCAATTTAATAAGTAAATGTAGTTATTACAGGATAGGTTGCTTAATATAAAAACTTAATCTAAACATGGGAGATAAGACCGATGTACAGGTATAGTAAGAAGCAATTTAATAAATAAATGTAGTTATTACAAGATAAGTTGCTTAATATGAATCTCAATCTAAGCATAGGAGATAAGACCAATGTAAAGGTAAAGTTTTGAAACTATCTTCAAGTTAGATGAGAGTGTAATAGTAAAGTTAGAGATTGCGTTACATGAAAATAAGACTTATCATATGAAGATAGATAGTTGTACAAATAGTATGTTTCTATAGCAAAATTCAGTAAAAGGAATGAGTCCAAAGTACAGTTAAAATTAAGTGTCTGTTATCTGCAAAAATTGTCGGTTTTGCGCTGGGAAGCGATAGATAAAATCAGATGATGCATAGGTAACAGCTACTAATAAATCATAAAGGTTAATAAAAATAATACTAAAAATAATGGGCGGTGATTGCAATAGCAATCACCGCTTTTCTTTGTCGCTGTTAAAACAAAACAAATTAACCTGCGCTTTTAAGCTGTAATCTTAACCTGTCCGAAATCATTGCAATAAATTCGCTGTTAGTGGGCTTTCCTCTGTCGTTGTGAATGGTATATCCGAAGTATGAGTTTAGAACATCTATATCTCCTCTGTCCCAAGCAACCTCGATAGCGTGACGAATTGCTCTTTCAACCCTTGAAGAAGTAGTGTAGTATTTTTTTGCCACAGTAGGATATAATTGTTTTGTAACAGCATTAATGATTTCCGGCTTTTCGACAGACATAATAATGGAATCTCTCAAATAGTGATATCCTTTGATGTGTGCAGGCACTCCGATTTCATGCAAGATCTGTGTAACTTTAATCTCAATTCCGAAAATATCAAAACTTAACGCTTTGCTCAACGGGCTGTTTTGATTTTTCCCTGTGAGACCTACAATGTTTTCACACATTTCTTCCATGTTGTAGGGTTTCAGGACAAAATAGCTTGCACCGGAACACATTATTTCTCTCTCAAGAACCGGGCTGTGAAACGATGAAAATACAATAAATACAGGCGGATTAATATTTTGTCGTTTAATGTTTCTCATAACACCGATGGCGTCAAGCCGTGTCATAAAAGAATCCATTAAAACGGCATCGGGCTTTTCCTGATTGATCAGGTTCAAAAGTTCTTCTCCGTCCTTAGAACAAAATATTGCCGAAATATTAAAATTTTGCAACAACTTAAAATATTCAGGTGAATATTCTGTTCTGTCTTCTGTGATTAGTAATTTAATATTGTTTTTCATTAGATGTTCCCCCAATAAAAGAATGTGAAATAATAGTACCACAAAACGGAAAACTTTGCAAGAGGTTCCAAGAAATTTTTTAAAAAAAATTAAAAAATATTTTAAAAAATATTTTTCGACACTTAAAAATCATCTATATATTGGGTTATTCGTCATAATTCGTCACCATATTTTGTGCCGTGATTCCATACCCTTCCGAAGGGTTGTTTAAAAACACATGGGTAACTGCACCTACAAGTTTACCGTTTTGTATAATAGGGCTTCCGCTCATGCCCTGAACAATTCCACCGCAAGTTTCTATCAATTTCTCATCTGTAATTTTAATTACAAAATTTTCATTGCTGTTTGCGTCAAGGTTTGAGATTTTAGTGATTTCTATTGAGTAGCAGCTTGGGCTTTCTCCGTTTATTGTAGTATAGATTTCAGCTTTCCCTGTTTTGATTTCTTTATTGTCTGCAACGGCAATTTCGGTTTTGTTTTCACAGAAATTGTCGTTTATTGTTCCGTAAACACCTGTTTGGGTGTTTTTTACAAGATTTCCTATTGTATTGTCGGTAAAATATCCGTTAAGGCTTCCTGCTTTACCTGATACGCTTTTAATTACTCCGTTGATGTTTGCGTTGACAGCTTCTCCGTGTCCTAACGGCATAAGCATTGATGTGTCGGTGTCGCATATACCATGCCCGAGAGCTGCAAAGTAATTTTCATCCTCATCGTAATAAGTTACAGTACCTATTCCCGCACAGCTGTCTCTTACCCATGCACCTATAAGATACATTCCTGCGGTGTTTTTTTGCGGTGTTACATTTTTTTTGATTTTTTTACCGTTTCTCTCCAATGTCAATGAGATTGTATTATTTTTGCAGGCAGTAACGGCACTTTGAAATTCTTCATTTGTATTTATTTTTTTGCCGTTAACTTCTAATATAATATCATTTACTTTTAAACCTGCCTGTTTTGCAGGACAGATATACTTTTTACCGTTGTAATAGCTTTCCATATCTATAATTACAACGCCTTTACTGTAAAATTTTATGCCGAACGCATCGCCTCCTAAATATACTGTATTTTTTTCCGTGATTGATATTGCAGGAATCTGCGAAATACTAAGCAAAATTCCCGAACATATAGCAACTGATAATAATTTTTTTATTTTTTTCAAAAAAATCACCTTCTTTCCGTTGCCTTTATTATGGTTTGCATTTATAATATAAGTTAAAACAGAATTTTAAATATTAAATTTTTATATGGAATTTGAGATTAAGTTTTTTTGATAAAATCAATTATTTTTCAAAAAATTTTCTAAAGTTTAATTTTTTACAAATTTTGAGGTATATATGGAAAAACATAAAAAAATAATTGAGGGGTTAACTTATGAACAGGTGCAGGAGCGTATTGCGGAAGGTAAGGTAAATTTATCATCAAATTTAAAAACGAAGTCAATAAGAAGAATTTTTTATGATAATATTTTTACCTTATTTAACATAATAAATGTTGTGTTATTTTTGGCTCTGTTGTTTGTCGAGTCCTATAAGAATATGCTGTTTATAGGAGTTGTGCTTGCGAATACGGCTATCGGAATTTTTCAGGAAATTCGCTCAAAAATCAGCGTTGACAAGCTTACTATTTTGTCTGAAAAAAAGATAAATGTTGTCAGAAACGGCTCTGTAGTTGAAATAAGCAAGGAAGAGATTGTTCTTGAAGACATTATAGTGCTTTCAAGAGGCAGTCAGATCCCGGCTGATTGTATAGTATATAAAGGTGAATGTAAAGTAAATGAAAGTTTGCTCACGGGTGAATCTGATCTGATATTGAAAACCGAGAGCGATGTTTTGCTTTCGGGCAGCTTTGTTGTTTCGGGAAAATGCTATGCAAAGGTTAACAAAGTAGGTGCCGATTGCTATGCTTCAAAAATAAATAATGAAGCAAAATATATTAAAAAAATTAATTCACAAATACTTAAATCTTTTAATTTCATAATAAAACTTTGTACTTTTATTATTTTTCCTGTCGGTGTTCTGTTTTTTATAAGGCAGTTCGGTATACAAAACGGCGATATTCAAGGAACCGTAGTAAGCACTGTCGCTGCTCTTATCGGTATGATTCCGAAGGGAATGATACTTTTGACAAGTAGTGTCCTTGCAGTATCTGTAATCAGGCTTGCGTCCAAAAAAGTGCTTGTTCAGGAAATGTATTGCATAGAAACGCTTGCAAGAGTAGATGTGTTGTGCCTTGATAAAACAGGAACGCTCACTGCCGACAAAATGAATGTAACCGAGGTTATTAATTTCGATTCCAGTGAAGAAGAGATAAAAACCGCTTTGTTCTCAATAGTAGCGGCGTCTGATGAAGTTAATGCAACGCTTTTTGCTATTAAAGAATTTACAGAAAACATTTCACCAATAGAATGTAATAAATTCATACCTTTTTCCTCCGAAACTAAATGGTCGGGAGGTAACTTTTGTAACGGTAAAGCATATATTATAGGAGCCGCGGAGTTTATATTTTCTGATAAAGAAAAATACAAATCCGTTTTTGACGCAATAGAAAATATAAACCAAACAGTCAGAGTGCTTGTACTTGCTTCTTCCGATGATTTAATAAACGGACCGCAAGACCTTAAAGCCCTTACTCCCATGGCTGTAATTCTCATTAAGGATACGCTCAGAGATAATGTTCAGGAAACTGTAAATTACTTTAAAGAACAGGGCGTTACGCTGAAGGTGATTTCGGGTGACAGTGTAAATACAGTCAGAAATATTGCGATAGATACAGGAATTGACGGAGCCGAAAACGCAGTTGATATGACAACTATAACGACTGAAGAGGAAATTTACGACGCCGCCGAAAAGTATAATATTTTCGGCAGAGTAACACCGATGCAGAAAAAACAGCTTGTCCTTGCCTTAAAGGATCACGGTCATTCGGTGGCTATGACGGGAGACGGTGTAAACGATGTGCTTGCCCTAAAGGAAGCCGACTGCTCTGTTGCAATGGCGTCGGGAAGTGACGCTGCAAGGAATGTGTCGCAGCTTGTGTTGGTAAACAACGATTTTGCGTCTATGCCTGATGTGGTTGCTGAGGGTCGGCGTACTATAAACAACCTTGAGCGAAGCTCATCTTTGTATATTGTAAAAACGATTTATTCAATCATACTTTCAATATTTTTCATATTTTTCCATATGGAATATCCGTTTCAACCTATTCAGCTAACGCTTATAGGGGCATTTTCTGTCGCTATTCCGTCATTTGTTATAGCATTGCAGCCAAACAAAAATATAATTAAAGGTAATTTTACTTTTAATATTATCGCACGTGCAATGCCTGCCGCGTTATGCGTAATATTAAATATTATAATTGCTGCACTTGTAAGCTCACATATTTCGCTTTCTACGGCTGAGTTTTCAACGATTTGCGTTTATTTGACTGCATTGTCAGGTTTGCTGCTTGTTATCAGACTTTCCGTTCCTTTTAACATTCTGAGAAGTACCATGCTTGTTGTGTGTACTTTAGCAATAGTGCTCGGAAGTCTGTTTTTCGGAAATTTATTTTCGTTGTCGCCGCTTGGTTTTGAAGCAATGGTTATTTTTGTTGTTCTTTCGGCGGCTACCGTGATTATTTTTAATTTACTTTATTATGCAGCTCAAAAATTGATAAAGAAATTTGAAAAAGGGGTTATATAAGATGGTTTACAACAATGTTTTAGAGGCGATCGGCCATACTCCGATGATAAGACTTAATAAAATGACAGATGAAGACAGTGCGGAGATTCTTGTTAAATTTGAGGGCCTTAATGTGGGCGGTTCAATAAAGACAAGAACTGCCTACAACATGATAATTCAGGCTGAAAAAGAGGGGAAAATAAGCAAGGATACCGTAATTGTCGAGCCGACAAGCGGTAACCAGGGAATAGGTCTTGCACTTGTCGGTGCCGTAAAAGGCTACAGGACTATTATAATTATGCCCGATTCCGTAAGTGAAGAACGCCGTAAGCTTGTAAGACATTACGGTGCACAGGTAATTTTAATTCACGACAGCGGTAATATCGGTAAATGTATTGACGAATGTTTGCAGACAGCTTTAAAAATGGCAAAGGAAAATCCCAAGGTATTTGTTCCCCAACAATTTGAAAATGAAAATAATCCTTGTGCACACAGGCATCATACCGCTTTGGAGATAATGGAGCAGGTAGGAGGCCCCATTGACGGATTTTGCTCGGGTGTAGGAACGGGAGGCACAATTACGGGAATCGGCGAGGTGCTTAAAGCACAGTATCCAAATATAAAGATTTGGGCTGTTGAACCTGAAAACGCTGCCATTTTGTCAGGCGGCACAATAGGTACGCATCTTCAAATGGGAATAGGTGACGGTGTTATTCCAAAAGTTTTAAATACACATATTTATGAAGATATTTGCGTTATTTCAGATGAAGAGGCAATTCAAACTTCAAAGGATTTAGCTAAAAAAGAAGGACTCATGTGCGGCATTTCGAGCGGAACAAATGTAGCTGCGGCAATTAAGCTTGCAAAAAAGCTCGGCAAAGGCAAAACCGTTGTTACCGTTCTGCCTGATACTGCGGAAAGATATTTTTCAACGCCGCTTTTTGAAAATGAGTAATTTAACAAAACAGGTGTTATAAATTGAAAATACTATTGCCTAATGAAGTAAAAACCATAATAAACGAGCTTAATAAAAATAATTTTAAGGCATTTGCGGTAGGCGGTTGTGTAAGAGATTCTCTGCTGGGGCTTGTTCCTAACGACTGGGATATCTGCACTGACGCACCGCCTGCAGAAATTATAAAATGTTTTAATAAATACAAAACATTTGACAGCGGAATAAAACACGGCACTGTTTCTGTAGTGATTAATAATGAAGTATTTGAGGTTACAACCTATAGAATTGACGGTAATTATACAGATAATCGCAGACCTGACAGCGTTCGATTTACAAAAGACATAATGACTGACCTTGCCCGCCGTGATTTTACTGTGAATGCCATGGCGTATAATGAAAAAAGCGGACTCGTTGATCCGTTCTTAGGCAGAATTGATTTAAATAACAAAATTATAAGATGTGTCAATGACGCTGACACAAGGTTTAAAGAAGACGCTTTGAGAATTATCAGAGCATTGCGGTTTGCTTCGGTTTATAATTTTAAAATTGACAAAGAAACTGCCGAGGCAGTACACAAAAACGCTGAACTGTTAAGTCATATTGCGCCTGAGAGAATAACATCGGAATTTAACAAGCTTCTGTGCGGAAGCGGTGCTGAAAGTATTTTGAATGACTACCGTGATGTTGTAGCTGTATTTATCCCTGAAATTATCCCGACATTTGATTATGAACAGCACACAAAGCACCATAACCGTGACTTGTGGCATCATACAACATATTCCGTAATTTCTGTTGAAAATTCGCCTTTGCTGCGTATGACAATGCTGCTTCACGACTTGGGAAAACCGAGAGCCTGCAAGCACGATGATGACGGAACCTGTCATTATAAGCCGCACCCTAAATACAGTGCAGAAATGGCAGAAATAATTCTGACAAGACTTAAATATCCTGCTGATTTTATAAAAACATGCGTAACGCTCATTAAGTTTCATGATGTGCGTTTTAACAGCTCAAAGCACAGGTTAAGACATGTGATGAATGCTATAGGCAGTAAAAATGTTGAGCTTTTGCTTAAAATTCAGAGAGCGGACATTATGGCACAGTCCGAATATAAGCGTGCTCAAAAGCTTGAAAAGCTCGATCGAGCCTGCGATTCATATAAACAGATATTATATGACAATGATTGTTTTACATTAAAACAGCTTAAAATTAACGGAAATGATGTAAAAAAAATCGGAGTTGCCCAAGGGGATAAAATCGGCAAAATATTAAAAATGCTTTTGAGCCTGGTAATGGAGGACAAGCTTGAGAATGAAAAATCCGCCCTGATTAAAAAGGCGGAAGAAATAAAAAATCTAATATAATAATTATGAATAATAATTTTTAAATGTAATACTGCATTTAAGCAGAACGGAAAAAAGTACAGTCTTGCAAAGAAAGCATCAGCAATTTTAATCTTGTGTGCTATTTGCTATTGGTAAAAAACTATAACATATCGGAATATGCTCCTCCGTACTGTGTTATAATGATTTTAGCAAGCTTCGGATTAGGCTGTTTGATATTTACGGGATATTGAAGCTTTTTTTCATAAACAAACATCGTTGTCCTCCTCGTTTTCCCATGGCCACGGTCCCATTATCCAGCTCCAGTTATTTGAGCTTGTCATACTTTTGGTCAGAGGACCGTATTTTTCTTCGTATTCTTTGATAAGCGGTTTTACTGCGTTTTTATATTCATACATTTTCTCAAGCGTTTTTTTATCATTGGGATGCGTATCGAGAAAAAGCTGAAGGTCAAAAACAGCAAACTGATAGGTTGATATTTTTTTTAAAAGGATTTCTCTTTCAGTCATTTTTTACCACCGCACATCTGTCCGTAGAAAGGTTTGTTCAGCGTCGGATGCATAGTACCTACGGCAAATCCCTGTGTGGGGGTGTAGGTCGATGGGTTATCGGGCTGGTACGGAACATAAGCCATGGCTTCGGATGTTGCTTTGGGAAATTTTGATATTCCGTATTGCTCGCTTATTATTTCTGCAAATTCCATTTTGATTCTCCTTCTTGTATTTTAACAGACAGTATAAATACTGTCTGTTTTATAATATGCTGTGTACAATTTGATGTTAAGATTATTCAAAATTATTCGAATTTCAATTTCGGTAAATACCATTTAAGTGCTTCTTTTGCACTTGCCCCGTTGCTGCACATATAGTTTATTCCGTAAATGCTGACCCCGATACATTTTGTATCATTGCTGTATTCACTTGAAAAACAATCCCACGGAGACGCAACCGAAACTATGTAATCCGATTCGTCACTGTCAAGCGTATATCCGCTTGATACGGTGCTGTAGGGGATGAATATACTTTTGTTATCTGCTGTTATAGATAATTTGTCTAAAGAATTTACCGCTTTTTTTACTTTGCTGTAATATTCTTTATTAGAATCATCAATATACTTTTCGTCAAAAAATATTTTTTTATCCGTTAAATCATAATAGTTTGGGTTTACCGAGTAATTATTGTTTATAAGAATTGCAGCGGCTTTAATTGACTCTTCGTTAAAGTTTTCGTTGCAAAGTGCAGCAGTAAGTCCCGTGATAATATAATTTTCATCGCTCATTTTAGGTGGCGTGTCTGCACTGGAATTATTCGGTTTGTCGGAGTTATCGGAATATTTGATGGTTATAATCGGTATGGTTGCCATAACTGTAAGCAAGACAAGGTAGGCGATAATTTTTCTTCCTATGTTAAACACCTCTTTATTGTGATAGCTTTCTTGAGATTTTAAGCAATTTTTTGCATATAAAATGAAATTTATATTGTTAAATTATGCTTTATTTTTCTTGACATAATTATATATTTGTCTTACAATAATATATGTTCGTAGAAATTTTTAATTACTATCTATATACAGAAACGGAGCAATTTTATGAAGGTAAAATTTTCTTTGATTCCTTTTATTCTTGCAATGATTGCTATGGTTGGTCTTAAACTTATGAGCCTTTACGGCTTGGATGGCAACGGTATGTTTTTAGGTATGAATAAAATGGGAATAGCATACGCTGTTATCGGGATTTCTTTGGCACTTTTGGTAGTATGTATAATTATAAATTTATTTGACAGAAAAACCTCGCCTGTCTATCCTGTTAAGAAGAATTTTGTTGCGGGAATTTTTTCCGTTCTTGCGGGTGTATCTGTTGCGGGTTCGTCAATAACAACTTTTCTTAACACTACAAGTGACTCGGATTATTATTTGATGTCTCTTGTGTGCGTGCTTTTTTCGATTCCCGCAGCCATTGCTCTTGTAGTTATGTCAAAGGTGCATTTTACCGGTAAGTCATCCGTTTCCGGAGTATCTATGCTTTTTGTATTCCCTGCACTTTGGGGTTGTGCTGAGCTTGTTTCGGAATTCCTTGCGGCAACAAAGGTATCCATTTCGGCAAGCGATATGACATTACTGTTCTGCTATATTTTTATTACCCTGTATTATTTCTATCATTCTATGATTGTTTCAAGAATTAAGGGCAGAAATCCCGTTAAAGCTTGTTTTATTTACGGTTTACCTGCCGTAGCTATTTCTCTTGCATACGGAATTTATGTTATCTGCACTTCGGCTGTTGAGGGATTTTCGGCAAGTCAGGTGTTTATAGGTGCTAACCTTATCGTGTTTGCAGTCTACGCATTATCCTTTATAGTTGAAATGGCTTTTAATTCATATACTAAGGATGAAATTGAGATTTTAGACGGTTTGCCCGATGATGAAGACACTTACGAAAACAGTTATGTAAAATCAGGCGGATATGATGAGCTTGTATTTTCAGAGAGAAATGCTGATGACGATAGTGACGACGCTCCGAAAGGTGACAGTGTTCCCGCATTATCAGGGCTTGATGACTTCATTATCGGTTTTGACAGCGAAACGGATGAAAAGCCGATTACTTATGTAGGTAAAAATGATACTGAAGACAAAGATACTTCTGATTTTGTGTTCAATCAAAATTCCGACAGTTCCGAAAAGGGTGCTTTGGATAAGAGCGATGATGTAGAGCATACTTCCGATATTAAAGATTCTTCCGATGAAGAAAACTCTACGGAAAAGAAGTTAAGCGATATAGATTTGCTTTTACAGGAGCTTGATAATAAAAAATAATATTGACATTGTCAGGTTTGAGTGATATTATACTTTTAAGATCTGTGATAAGGACACGGTATGTGAATTTCCATTTTCAGAGAGCGAATTGTACGCTGAAAAATTCGTATTTGGTGTCGCATGCTACCGCCTTTGAGACTGCACAGGAAATGGTGCGGCGTGTTACCGCGTTAAGGTGTGTTGAGGGTATTTTACCGAAGTTGGGTGGAACCACGAGTATATTCGTCCCAATATTCCGAAAGGAATATTGGGACTTTTTTACATTATAGAAAACTGCTTGAAAACGGTCGGGCAAAGAAGGTCTGATAATATCAACCTGTCTGCTCGAATTGCGTATCGAGGCACTCGAATTTTTACATTATAGGGAACTGCTCGAAAACGGCCGGGTAAAGAAGGTCTGATAATATCAACCTGTCTGCTCGAATTGCGTGTCGAGACACTCGACTTTATAATTCATAACAATAAAAAAGCAATAATAATTATTGGAGATAAGGAGAATAAAAATGATTAATGTTGAATTAAAAGGCGGTGTCGTTAAAGAATTTAACGATAATATTTCACCTGCTGAAATTGCAAAATCTA
>CALYBM010000026.1 GCA_944412525.1 uncultured Ruminococcus sp.
TATCTGCAAGCACAGCAAAACGCACATCTCCGACAGCCTGCTTGGAAAGTCTTTTTAACTGTTCCTCAACAAAACGAAGATGCGTGCTGTTTGATTTCGGTGAAAGCTCTCCGAGGTAATAATAAACCTCATCTGCTTTGAAGCTTTCGCCCGTATAATTAACAAGCATTACCGTGTAACACTTTTTTGACGCGATACAACAGTCCTGCGATAAAATTTTAAAACCGTTATTTACAAGCCACTCAATAAGAATCTCGCTTTTTGTCATTGGCTGTAAAATAAAATGCTTTGAGCAATCGTCTGAAAAAGAGCATTCGGAAATGATTTTTGCTATCATCTCTCCGCCCATTCCCGCAATTACTATATCATCCGCTTCGTCGCGTGATATTTCCTTTAATCCGTCGCTGAGCCGTGTTTTGACTAAACCGCCCATACACGCTTCTTTAATCGTGCTTTGTCCTATTTTTAGCGGCTCCGGATTTATATCCGCCGCTATTGCTGACGGGCATCTGCCTATGCGGCACAGCCATACGGGTAAATACGCATGGTCTGTGCCGATATCGGCAAGTCTTGCTCCGCTGCGGACAAAATCCGCACAAAGCTTTAGGCGGTTATCAAGCTGAAAAGCCTTACTCATTAACCTATAGCTTCGTTCAGTTCGTTAACAAGCGCGTCTGCATCTGCACCGTGAACAGCACAAGCTTCTTCGATTGTTTCGCCTCTTGAAGCGGGGCATCCGAGACAGTGCATGCCTATCGAGAAAAATATCTCAGCTGTTTCGGGGTGCATATCGAGAACATCACCGATGATTGAAGTTTTTGATACAGTCATAATTTTTACCTCCGTGGGTTTATTTTATCCTTGCAGAAAACTGCGAGTTTATTATAACATAAAAAATAAAAATATTAAAGATAATTATTAAGAAGCTTTGCCGATAATCAGGTTTTCGACCAATATTTTCGATCAAGACTTCTGTATTGCACCGCCTCAAGAACATGCTCGGAGCGAATCACCTCCGACATTTCAAGGTCGGCAATAGTTCGTGCAACCTTTAAAACCCTGTCATAGGCTCTCGCTGTAAGTCCCAATCTCTCAAAAGCGTCTTTTAAAGTACGCTCCGCCTGACTGTCAATGATACAGGCATTTTCAAACTGCTGTGCATTGATTTTTGCGTTGCACGCACCGATGCCCGTGCCGAAGCGTTGACGCTGAATCTCCCTCGCCGCGTCAACACGCTTTTTTATTTGAGCCGATGTTTCCGTTGTTTCAGAGCTGCGAAGTTCATCAAATTTAACGGGAGGTACCTCGACATGGATGTCAAATCGGTCAAGAAGCGGACCCGAAATTCGGTTTAGATACCGCTTTATTTTTGTATCGGAGCAGGTACACCTGTGAGTTTCATCTCCGTAATATCCGCACGGGCAGGGATTCATCGCCGCAACCACCATAATCGAGCAGGGATAAGTGCAATTTTGTCCCGCACGGGAAATGGTAATCTGCATATCTTCAATAGGCTGTCTGAGCACCTCAAGTGCATTGCGTGAAAACTCGGGAAATTCATCAAGAAAAAGCACGCCGTTATGAGCAAGCGACACTTCACCGGGTCTTATTGTCCCCGTTCCTCCGCCGCCCAATCCGACTGCCGTTACCGTGTGGTGAGGTGAACGAAAAGGACGGGTATTTATGAGTCCGTCGCCGTTTAGTGTTCCTGCAATAGAGTGAATTTTTGTAGTTTCTATCATCTCTTCAAAGGTCATATCGGGCAAAATTGAAGGAATCCTTTTTGCAAGCATACTTTTTCCGGAGCCGGGAGGTCCGATGAGCAGAATATTGTGCCCTCCTGCGGCGGCAATTTCTATGGCACGCTTTGCCTCAAACTGACCTTTTACCTGAGAAAAATCTGGCACAAAGCCGTTTGGGTGCAAGTCAGTATTCTTCAACAATGCCGCAGGCTGCACCGACTTTTGACCGTTTAAAATATCTTTGAGCTCGACTATATTATCAATCGGATAAACCTCTATCCCTTCAACAACCGAAGCTTCCCGCACATTTTTTGAGGGAACAAAAATTCTTTTAATACCGCATTCCGTTGCCTTTATTACCATGGGCAAAACACCGTTTATGCCTCTTGTTTCTCCCGCAAGAGAAAGTTCTCCTATGAACGCACAGTCGGAAATATCCGTTATAATCTGTCCCGTAAGCTTTAGCAAGGCAACGGATATAGGCAAATCATATATCGGACCTTCTTTTTTTATATCGGCAGGAGCAAGGTTTAAAATAATGTGTGAGGGCGGCAGGTTAAAACCGCAGTTTTTAAGTGCACTTTTTACTCTGTCACGGCTTTCACGCACAGCGGCGTCGGGAAGTCCCACCATATCAAACGCAGGCAAGCCCGTCTGCATTGACGCCTCTACCTCTACCTTGTAGCCGTCCATTCCGTTTATTCCTAAGCTGTTGCACTTTACTACCATAATTAAAGCCCCTATGCGTTGAGTTTTTTTAATTATACCATTTTAAGGCAAGTATTACAAGTAACCGTCATTATTAAATTCGACAGGATATTGGTTATTTTGCATAGTTTTTATTAAATATATAATGCATTTTTACAGAAAATGCATTTTTACAGTTGACATATTTCAAAATTTGTAATATATTATTATGTATAGATTTATGCTGTCAGGGGTGAGGAAATGAGCGAAAGTACAAGCTCCTATATTTCACTCGATGACAACACCCTCGCAGAGCTTGCTAAAGGCGGAAATGACAATGCCTTTAATGAACTTGTGGTGCGTTATCTGAAAACCATAAGCTTTATTTCACGCAAATATACTGCCGAGGGATATGAACCAAATGACTTTGTTCAGGAGGGGCTTCTTGCTCTTTTGTATGCGTGCAGAACATTTGACAAAAGTGCTGCCGCAAGCTTTAAAAGCTATATGTCAGTCGTTGTTGAACGCAGGTTTATTTCAATTATCAGAAAAAACAGCACAAAAAAATCGGTACCTAAGTCGGCTCTTGTCAGGCTGGACGATTTGGGCGAGTCTGTTGAAGATGTGTCGCAGACACCTGAGGAATTGCTGTTGTGCAGGGAACATCTTAATACGGTTTTGGAAAAGATGAAGTCTGTACTTTCCAAAACCGAGTTTGATGCGGTAATGCTGTTTGGAAGCGGTTTAAGCTACAAAGAAATTGCAGAAAAGCTGTCCATTTCGGAAAAGTCAGCCGACAATGCACTTCAGAGAGCGCGCAGAAAAATCAGCTGCATAGATATGTCCTGAATAGTTTAGGCGGTGCAATTCCGCACGGGGCAAATTTTTTATTATGCCAAAAGAGAGGTAAAACCTATGTACGAAGACAAAACACTCATTTGCAAAGAATGCGGAAACGAATTTGTTTTCACAGCCGGAGAACAGGAGTTTTATGCTGAAAAGGGTTTTGTAAATGAGCCACAGCGTTGCAAAGAATGCAGACAAGCCCGCAAAAATGCCGCTAAAGCAGAGCGTCAGTATTTTGAAACAACCTGTGCCGAATGCGGAGGACCTGCAAAGATTCCTTTCCAGCCTATGGAAGGCAAAAGCTACTATTGCAGTGAATGCTTTGCAAAGAGAAAAGCAGCTGCCGAATAATATTTTTTAATTATAATATTTTTGCACTGTACACGGCAGGCCTTAGCTTGCCGTGTTTTTCCGTTTGTCGGGGATTTATGTATGTTTTCATTGTAATACACAATTTTAATAAACGCATTTAAAATAAATTTATTTACACAATTCATATTAAAAAATCGCCCTCATATAATTATACGGGAGGGGATTTTATGCGTTTATTAATTCTGACAAAACGCAGTCTTATTTCAATAGGATTTTGCCTTTTAATAGGAGCCGCAACGGCGGCAATAGCAATTACATCTACCGTGAGGGCGGTTCAAACCGCATCAACACCTCGTGAAATCCCCATATATTATGTGGAAACCGACAAAAAGCAGGTAGCAATTTCTTTTGACGCAGCATGGGGAAATGAGCAAACTGACACCCTGCTTGAAATTCTTGATAAATACAAGGTTAAAACCACCTTTTTTCTCGTTGGCGATTGGGTTGACAAATATCCCGAAAGCGTAAAGAAAATTGCTGATAAGGGGCACGATATAGGAAATCACAGCAATACTCACCCTCACATGACTCAAATGGCAACATCGGAAATGGCAGGAGAGATTCAGGCTTGCAATGAAAAAGTCAAAAAAATCACGGGCAAAACCCCTACTCTCTTCCGTGCACCCTACGGCGATTATAACAACGATGTTGTAAAGTCGGTCAACGGCTGCAATATGTATTGTGTTCAGTGGGATGTAGATTCACTGGACTGGAAGGATCCTACGCCTGAACAAATCACCCAAAATATTTTAAAAAAGCTGAAAAACGGAAGCATTGTTTTATTGCACAACGGCGCAAAGAACACTCCTGAGGCTCTTCCTATGGTAATAGAAGCTATACAGGACAAAGGTTATGAGATTGTGCCGATTTCGCAAATACTTCTTAAGGGCGATTATTTTACCGATGTTGACGGAAAAATGTGTCCCAAAGAAACCGCCTCGACACAATAAATATTGTCACTCATGTGTTAGGCATTGTAATGAAAACTCAGTAAATATGCAAACACGGCAAAGCTTTTATGCTTTGCCGTGTTTTTATGTGCTAATAAACCACCACTCTCGTGCCTATGGTTGCTTTCTGATAAATCTTTTTGACGGCACTGTACGGTGTATTTACACAACCGTGTGATCCGTTGCCTTTGTAGGTTGTGCCTCCGTATTCACCGCTTGAACGCCAGCTTGCATCGTGGATTCCTACTCCTGAGCTTGTAAAGGCAAGCCAATAATCCACAGGTGACGCATAACCGGGACCTACAAGTACGGTCGGGGACAGCCTTTGCCAAATCTTAAACGCTCCCTTCGGCGTGTCATGGGTGCCGTCAGCGTTTCCCGTGACAACATCTGTGTGGCAATAAAGCTCTCCGTTTATATAGAACCACATGTGCTGCTGTTTGAGACTTATTTCTATATAAGTTCCGCCGACGCTTACTCCGTATGCATTTTTCGTAACCGTTTTGGAGCGTGTAGCATAGGTGCCGAGCACCTTGGTCTGGCTTGCACCGTTAAGCTTGTAGGGCTGAACCCTAAAGTAGTATGTTTTTTTATCTGTAAGTCTTACCGTATTGAAATAATTATTCTTTGTCGTGCCGAGAAGTTTAAATGTTCCCGATTTTGAGGTTGAATAATAAATATCATATCCCGTTGCGTACTTATTTTTGTTCCAAGTTAGGCTGACCCTTGAAAGCTGTGATGTCATAGAGTAATTGGGTGCACTCATTCCGCAAATAAACTTTATTGTAGAGTGAGGTGCGTTATACTCTGTATTATAAAGTTCACGGAAAGGTCTTACGCTGTAATAATATGCCCTGCCCATTTCAATATTTGTATCGGAGAATGAAGTCGTGCTGTTTCCTCTGATAGTTTTGTACAGCACATATTCGGCGTTTGTAGCACTGCATGCTCTGTAAATTCTGTAGCCCGTTGCCTTTGAGTTACGATCCCACGCAAATTCAATTACGCTTGACGAACGCACCATTCTCAAGTTTGACACCTTGCCGGGCTGAGTAGCCGTCTTTTTCACGGTGCCGCTTCCCTCATACTTTACGCCGTTCTTTAGAATGTATGCCGAAATCTTGAAGTGGTACTGCGTAGTATGAATGAGATTTGACGCTGTATATGTGTTGCTTGTCACATCTGCGAGCTTTTTGTACGACGATGAGCTGTCGGCATTTTTTATATATACGAAATATCCCGATGCTCCCGATACCTTGTCCCATTTCAGAGTGATTTTGTTTGTTTCAAAGCTCGTTTTTGTAACATTTTTAACAGTCCCAACTACGGGCGCGGGAACCGTCGCCGCAGTTACCAGAGTGGAAGCAGCCTGTGTTGCAGGCACTGTCGTCGGCGGCTGCGTTTCGGCAGGCTCGGTTTCAGTCGGCAAAACTTCTGACGGTTCTGTTTTTGCGGGATCCGTCATCACTGTAGTTGTTATAGTCTGCTGCGTTTCGGCAGGTTCTGTTTCAGATGGCAGGGTTTGTGACGGCTCTGTTTCGTACGGCACGGTCGTTACAGTCTCTGTTGACGAGGGCACATAGGTTTTTCCCACCAAGCTGTCAAAATAAACTCCAGTTATGTATCTTTGAATTATTGTCGCGTCTTTAACATTTACCGAATTATCGCCGTTAACATCTGAGACAGGAAGATAATCTTCTTCAATCAACTCAATGTCCGCACAATGTTTCTGAACAAATGTTGCATCGTTAATCTTTATATATCCGTCACCGTTAACATCACCGTAAATCATTGATTCTGCATGTGCTGTGTCTGCCGACGCTTCTTGCTGTGATACATATTCATTTTCCGATTCCGCATACACACTTGTATTTACCGTTAAAAAAGCGGTCCATACCATAACTGCCGCAAGTAACACGGATACAACGCGATTTACTTTTCCTTCCATATAAAAACCCCACTTAATAATTAATACTAAACTACTTGTACTTACGACGGCAGGCGTTTGTAGGCACCCTTTCATCGTACTGCTCAACCGCCTCTCTCACCTTGGCACGCAGCCTCTCAAAAGGGGTATCCTCCTTGTTTTGTATAATATCCTTAGGAGATAGAGTTTTTGGCGTAATATTTGACGCACCTGTCTGTCCGTACATTCTCATTACAATACCCTCTTGCTGAATCAATGCGAAAAGCTGGCTGAGTGATTTGCAGGCGTCAATTTCCTTTAGTAGCTGTTCTTTAGTTTTTCTGCGATAACCGCTGACGCCGACACTTTTCACCGTTTCACCGACCCTTCGTTTAAGGCGTAATAAGCAAAATTATCCTTTTTTATCTTTTAGTATATTATACTTAATATTCACATAATTTTCAATACAATTTTCGACTTTATTTGTTTACAGAAATATTAAAATATGTTATGCTTTTAGTAATATCAGCACTTATTTTGTCTATAAACAAAGAAACGGAGAAAATAATTATGAAAAGATTGAAGTGTCTGCTTGTTGTCTGCACATTGATATTATCGGCAGCTTTATACGGCTGCGGCGACAATGAAAACAGTACAGATCAAACAACCTCACCTCAGCCGACTGATACAACCGTTAAAACTACAGGCGAAAAAATCCATATTAACGACAGCACTCTGGGCGAGATATGGATAACCGAGCTTGAGGGGGTCAGAGTAAACGAGCTTGACAACAGCGGATTTACAGCAGACGAAAATTTAAAATATTACAGTGAAAACGGCAGACCCGCCTCAACAGAGGGTATAGATATTTCGGAATACAGCGGTGATATCGACTGGAAAAAGGTAAAGGAAAGCGGAATTGACTTTGCGATGATACGCGTCGGAGGCAGAGGCTACGGCGAAGAAGGAAATATATATGCCGATTCAAGGGCGATTGAATACATAAACGGAGCAAAAGCCGAGGGGATTAAGGTAGGGGCTTATTTCTTTTCACAGGCTATTACAACAGAAGAAGCCATTGAAGAAGCGGAATTTGTAAAATCCGTTCTGGGAGATACAAAGCTTGACTACCCTGTTGCCTACGACTGGGAAATTATAAAGGACGATGACGCGCGTACAGACAGTGTCAGCGCAAGTCAGACTACCGAATGTGCGAGAGCCTTTTGCGACAAGATAAAAGAGTACGGATATACGCCGATTATATATTCTCCGAGCCGTGAGCTTTATTTCAAATATGATCTGTCAAGGCTTGCGGATATTGACATATGGTACTGCGAATATGCCGATGTACCCACTTTTTATTATGAATTTTCGATGTGGCAATATACTAAATCAGGCAGCATTGACGGAATTGAAGGAGATGTTGACCTTAATATTTGCTTTACAAATGTAGCGGACTACGACTGATTTTAAAATAAAGGAATGACTGAAATGAAAAAAATTGCAAGCTTTACGGTAAATCACAACACCCTTAACCCGGGAGTATATGTTTCACGCATAGACGGGGATATTACAACCTTTGATATGCGTTTTATAAAGCCGAATACTCCCCCGTTCCTGCCAAACCCAGTTATGCACACGATTGAACATCTGTTTGCAACATATGCAAGAAACAGCGAATTTGCGGATAATGTAATATATTTCGGACCTATGGGATGCAGAACAGGTTTTTATTTTCTTGTAAGAAATTTGAGCTTACAGCAGTCGCTTGACCTGATAAAAGATACTGTCAAAAAATGTTGTGAACATACGGGAGAAATTCCGGGGACAAGCGCAGTTGAATGCGGAAATTACAAGGAACATGACAAAAACGGGGCGATTTCTGCTCTTAAAGAATATTACTCTCTGTTGATTGATTATAAGGTTGATAACTTACGGTATAATTAATTTTAAGAAATATTGTGCAATATCATTGACAGAACCCGTCTATTATGGCGGGTTTTATGTATAATATTACAATTTTTAATTCTCTTATTGCAAATTCGTTACAATTTGGTATAATTAAACCGTTGAGTTTGTTACAAAAATGTAACGATTAATGCGATAGGAGAAATAATTGTGAAGACAAAGTTCATTGGTTTGGAAGGTTTCAATGAAATAGAAAGTCTTTCAACAACAAAAAAGACTGCGGGCAAATGCGTGCCGCAGAAAAGCTTTTCTTACAAGGCTGTCCGCTTTGCAAAAAGAGCGTCTGCGTATTTTGCAAAGTCATTAAAAAAGAAAGCCGCAAAATTAATCGGCAGGCAGTCGTTTAAACAGGCAGTTAAACCGACAAGAGTAAGAAAAACACAGTCACTTCTTGACAAATGTTATATTGATAACAGAAACGGCTCGAAAAATGAGTTTTCAGGCTCGCTTATCGAGGCAAGCAAATCTGTTTTCGGAGTACCTGCAAATAATAAATATGCACGCAAAACTTCCGAGCAGAGCTGCCGCGCACACACCGTTCTCAAGAAAAGAGCAGTGCTTGCAGTTGTGGCTTGTGCCGTTACGGTTATGCTTTCGTGTGTAACTGTTGCAAGTGCCCTTGACACAAGCGACAGCGCAGTCAAGGTTATTACATCGGCAAACCCTGTTTTTGCTTCTCAGGCAAACCCCATGTCAAACAATGCAGAAACCGAAACAAGCTCAAATGCATTTCTCGTTGCCACGGCTGACGAGGCAAGCATGCCGCTTAACAACGAAGCGTACCTTTCCATTACAAAGGCGGTTGCCGCAGATGAATTGGCAACAGGTATATCGGGGCTTTATATTGACGGAGAACTTATCGGTGCGACAAACGATATTCAGGGGCTCAACGATGCTCTAAATCAATTTCTTGCTGATTACAAAGAGGGTTACGACGACGAAACAACTACTGAATTCGCAAATGATGTGGTCGTTAAGGGCGGAAACTTTTCGGAAGATGACATTATGAGCGTAGCTGATATTATGCAGGCCGCTGACGGAAAGTTTTCAGTTTCGTTATCAACCGATATTGTTTACACAAGAGAAATTGATTACAGTACAACGGTAAAATACGATGATTCAAAGCCTTCGTCCTACAAAAAGGTGAAAACCGAGGGTAAAAAGGGCGAGGAACAGGTAACTATCCGCACAACATTTACCGACGGTATGCAGACCGACGCAGTTGAAGTTGAAACAAAGGTCTTAACCGAAGCAGTTGACGAGGTTGTTATAAAAGGCTCTATGGGAGGAGTTACCGAGGATAGCTCGTCAAGCTCAGGTTCAAGCTCCTCGGTTTCATCAACAGGTACATTTTCGTGGCCTGTCCCCTACACTCACAATATCACAAGCTATTATGAGTGGCGCTGGGGCAGAATGCACTGGGGAATTGATATTTCGGCAGGCGGCGTTTACGGCCAGGCAATTACCGCCTCCGACGGAGGAACGGTTGTATTTGCGGGTGATAAAGGCGACGGCTACGGCAATTATGTAATAATTGACCACGGCAACGGCTATCAGACGCTGTACGCTCATTGCAGTTCTCTCGCGGTATCATACGGTCAATATGTTTCAAAGGGCGATACGATAGCATATGTAGGCTCTACGGGAAACTCAACAGGTCCTCACCTGCATTTTGAAGTGATTTACAATTCAAACAAGCTTAACCCGCTTCAGTTTGTATCATAATTGAATAAATCATCCCGCTGTCAGAGAGAATAAGTCTGACAGCGGGAATATTTTGTTACATAACACGGAAAGAGCGGATAACCCCTCGGCTTTTAATTTACGGCTTTACAGTTTTACAGCCTGCGGTCAACTTAAAACAAGTATTAAGTATACTGCGCACATACAAATTAAAAATAATCTTAAATAAGATTTTACGGTGATTATATGAGAAATAAACAAAACAAGCATTTGGGAATAGAGGTTGAGCCTGAGCTGCACAGAAAACTGCACTACATCGCAAAGTACGAGGGCCGTTCGGCAAACGGACAGATTTTGTATTTAATCCGCCGCTGCATAAGAGAGTTTGAGGAGAAAAACGGAAAGATTGAAAATGATAACAGTAATTCTTAACTTTTCAATTACAAATCAATCAAAACAAATTGAACACAGCAAAAGCCGTGCAGGTGATGAATAAACCCGCACGGCTTTTTTATTTTGTTATATTTTACTCTGTATCGCAAATATCGCTTGTACAGTGAGGACATCTTGTCGCCTTGATGTCGATTTCACTTAAACAATACGGGCATTTTTTAGTTGTGGGAGCTTCCTCCTTCGGCTTTCTGCCGAGCGACATTATCTTGCCGACAAGCTTTACTATGAGAAAAATTATAAACGCCATTATAAGAAAATTTATAACAGCCGTTATGAATTTTCCGTAAGCGATTACAGCGCCGTTTATTGTAACAGACAGCTCATCAAAGTTCATTCCTCCGAATATTCCGAGAATAGGAGAAATTATATCGTTTGTAAGCGAATTTACAATAGCCTGAAAAGCCGCGCCGATAATCACGCCGACAGCAAGATTGAGCACATTGCCCCGCATTATAAACTGCTTGAATTCGTGAAAAAACTTTTTCATTTTGTTACCTCTCGGGGCATATTTCTTTAAGCGAGCACCGCTTTATGGAAAACCTTTTTGCCCTTTTTGATAATCACATAACCTTTTTCAAAGGCAGATTCGGGGATAGAAGCGTAAACATCGGTTATCTTTTCGTCCGATACAGACACTCCTCCCTGCTGAATAAGTCGCCTGCCCTCTCCGTTTGAAGCTATGAGAGAACATTTTCTGAGCAGGTCAAGCACGGAAATGCTGCCGTCCGTAAAGTCGGATTTTGAAAGCTGTGTTGACGGCATATTGTCCGTATCGGTCTTTGAGCCGAACAACGCCCTTGCCGCCTGCTGTGCCTTTTCGGCTTCCTCACTGCCGTGAATAAGTGAGGTAAGCTCATAAGCAAGTATTTCCTTTGCCTTATTAATTTCACTGCCCTCAAGCTTTGCAAGCTCCTCTATCTGCTCAAGCGGAAGGAATGTGAGCATTTTAAGACACTTTACAACATCGCTGTCGTCAACATTTCGCCAGTACTGGTAAAAATCGTAGGGGCTTGTCTTATCGGCAGAAAGCCACACCGCACCCGACTGAGTTTTTCCCATCTTCTTGCCCTCGGAATTTAAGAGAAGATTAATTGTCATTGCGTAAGCGTCCTTGCCGAGCTTGCGTCTTATAAGCTCCGTGCCGCCGAGCATATTGCTCCACTGGTCGTCGCCGCCGAACTGCATATTGCAGCCGTACTTCTGATATAAAGCGTAAAAGTCGTAGGACTGCATTATCATATAGTTAAATTCAAGAAAGCTGAGTCCCTTTTCCATTCTCTGCTTGTAACACTCGGCTGTAAGCATTCTGTTTACGCTGAAATGAGCGCCTACCTCACGCAGCACATCAACATAATTGAGGTCAAGCAGCCAGTCGGCGTTATTTACAAGAAGCGCCTTATCGTCTGAAAAATCAATAAAACGGCTCATCTGCTTTTTGAAGCAGTCAACATTGTGCTGTATAGTTTCCTTTGTCATCATCTGACGCATATCGGTTCTGCCTGACGGATCGCCAATCATAGCAGTACCGCCGCCTATAAGTGCGATAGGCTTGTTGCCTGCCATTTGCAGTCTTTTCATAAGGCAGAGCGCCATAAAATGACCTACATGAAGGCTGTCTGCCGTTGGGTCAAATCCTATATAGAACACAGCCTTGCCGCTGTTTACAAGCTCCCTGATTTCCTCCTCATCGGTTACCTGTGCAATAAGTCCCCTTGCGACAAGCTCCTCATATACTCCCATTTTCAACAAATCCTTTCATATTCTTTAGTTATGTAAATAGCATTATATCAATTTTAACAGTGTAAATAGTATATTATTAATTTAAAATTAAGTCAAGTTATATAACTACGCGTCTGTATATACCGTAAGGTTTTCGCCGTCGGAATTAACAACAACGCTGTAGTCGTCGGCTGTGGTATAAACACTTGACGAATAACTGCTTATTCTTGCCATGGTGTCATAGTCGGGGTTTGACAAATCCGAAGAACCCACGCTTACAACGGATATTTCGGGATTTACAGCCTTTAAAAACTCTTCATCGGACGAGGTTTTGCTCCCGTGATGTGCGACCTTTAGTACATTGGCTTTTAAATCGGTGTTTGAATTAAGCAAGTCTTTTTCAACCTTGCTTGAAATATCACCGGTAAATAAAAATTTATTGTTTCCGTATGAAAGACGCACAACAAGCGAGTTGTCGTTGCGGCTTGTATACTCCTTTTGGGGAGAGATAAAATCAACTTTCACACCCGAAAGTTCAAATCCGTCGCCTGTACCCGCATATATCAGCTCAACGCCGTTTTCCTTTACGCAGTCCGTAAAGCGTAAATATTCATCGTCTGAAGGAATCAAGTCCTTTGAAATTGCGGGCAGATATATCCTATCTGCGCCGTATTGCTCTATTATTTGAGCCGCACCGCCGTAGTGGTCGTTGTCCAAATGCGAAATAATAATTGCGTCAAAGCGTTTGAAATCATAACGCTCCAGAAAACTTGTAAGCTTTTGGCTGAGCCTTTGAGTGCCGCTGTCAATAAGAATCTGTTTGTCAGCGTACTTTATACAGCACGCATCGGCAGTCCCGACATTTACAAATCCTGCCGAGAGCCCGTCGCTCATATCGGCATAAACAGAGCATGCCGTAAAAATATCGTTCCAGCCCGGAATACCGAGCCTGCCGCCAAAGCTTATGAGCAAAACGCAGACTGCCGCCGCTATGCACAAAACCGCTTTAACAACGGATTTTTTACTTCTTTTTGTTTTTGCGTCTGTATTTTGCATACTTGTCCTTATTATTTTTCTTCCTGCCCGTTTTGTTTGAGCTGTCTTTTTTGTAACCGCCTGCGGTCTGTCCCGCAAGCGGGGTGACAAGGCACTTCTTATCGTTGCCTATTAAATCTCTTCTGCCCGCTTTAATCAAAGCTTTTATAACAAGCGGCTTGTTTTCGGGGATAAAATACTGCAAAAGCGCCCTCTGCATAGCCTTTTCGCTCTCCGACTTGGGAACATAAACAGGCTCAAGCGTATAGGGGTCAAGCTCGGTGTAAAACATTGCCGTTGAAATCGTACCCGGCGTGGGGTAAAAATCCTGCACCTGCTTGGGATGAATCCCCTCTCTCTTGCAAAAAAGAGCAAGCTCGACCGCGTCTTTCATTGTCGAACCCGGATGAGAGCTCATAAGATAAGGCACAACATACTGCTCTTTATGAGCCTTGTCGGTCAGAGAATAAAACTTTTTACAGAATTTTTTATAGGTTTCAATGCGCGGTTTGCCCATTTTATCAAGCACGGCGGCGGAGCAATGCTCGGGAGCGACGCGAAGCTGACCGCTTATGTGGTACTTAACCAGCTCGGTTATAAACTCGTCGTTTTCGTCCTCCATAAGATAATCAAAGCGTATTCCGCTGCGGATAAACACCTTTTTTATGCCGTCAATGTTTCTGAGCTTTCTGAGTATATCAAGATACTCGGTGTGCGACACCTGCATATTCGGGCAAGGCGTCGGTGCAAGACACCGTCTGTTTTTGCACAAACCGAGCTTTTTTTGCTTTTCACACGACGGAAGCCTGAAATTTGCGGTAGGGCCTCCTACATCGCTTATGTAACCCTTAAATCTCGGATTCTTTAAAAAGCTCTTTGCCTCGTTTATAATACTTTCTTCACTGCGTACCGTTACCGCCCTGCCCTGATGAAACGCAAGCGAGCAGAAATTGCACGCACCGAAGCATCCTCGGTTGTGAGTTATTGAAAACAGCACTTCTTCAATACCCGGCACTCCGCCCGCCTTTTCATAGCATTTGGGGTACCAACGCTCATAGGGCAGCGAGTAAATATAGTCAAGCTGCTTTGTATCAAGGGGCGGCATGGGAGGATTTTGCACCAATATATAACTGCCGTGCCGCTGAATCAGCGTTTTACCTCTTACCGCGTCAGCCTGTTCAAGCTCCTTGCGTGCCGCCTGAGCATAATCGCGTTTGTTCTCTTTGACACGCTCATAGCTCGGAAGTTCAACCACCGACATCGGGGTATAGTCCTCGGTTTTTACCTTGTAGCAAATTCCCCTTATATCATAAAGCGACTCCACGGGATAGCCCTCGCTTAGGCGTTTTGCAATCTCGATTGTCTGAAGCTCACCCATTCCGTACGATATAATATCTGCTTTGCTGTCAAAAAGCACGGACGGCATAACATCGTCACGCCAATAATCATAGTGTGCAAAACGGCGAAGCGACGCTTCAAGTCCGCCGATTATTATAGGAGAATCGGGGTACAGCCGACGGATTATGTTAGAATACACCGTTACAGCCCTGTCGGGACGCTTTCCGTTTTTTCCGCCTGCCGTGTACGCATCGTCGCTTCTTTTGCGCTTTGCTACGGTATAGTGGGCAACCATACTGTCGATGTTTCCTGCCGAAACAAAAAAACCGAGTTTCGGTTTGCCGAACTGCTTAAAATCATCGTCGTTTTTCCAGTCGGGCTGAGCGAGAAAAGCAACTTTATAACCGCAGTCTTCGAGAAGACGTGTTATTATGGCTGAACCGAATGACGGGTGGTCGACATAGCTGTCGCCGCAAACATATACAAAATCAACGCTGTCCCAGCCACGCTCTTTGACCTCTGAGGCGTTCATAGGTAAAAATGCCATTGCTTTCCTCCTTTTTTAAATCGTCATATATCAATTTCAAATGTTAAATAAAAAAATAATTCCGATTGCGCACAAGGCTCCTGCTGAGTTTACAGCAGAAGCCCTGCGGTTAATCCTCTCGATTTTGTATCGCATTGCGCCTCTCAAGCCACTCGTTGTAGGTCATCAGCACATCTCTGGGCTTTGAACCCTGATGAGGTCCTACAACTCCGAGCTGTTCCATGTCATCAATCATTCTTCCCGCTCTTGCGTATCCGACCTTGAGCCTGCGCTGAATAAGAGAGGTAGACGCCTGTCCTGCTTCGATGACGCACATTATTGCCTCGTCCATTTTGGAGTCAACATCAAGCCCGTCGTCATTTGACGAGCTGTCACCTCCCTTTTTGCCCGAAGCAATTTCCTCGGCCGCAATACGCTTGATTTTTTCTTCTATCTCCGAATTATACTGTGCAGAATACGATTTCTTGATGTAGCTTGTAACGCGTTCGATTTCTTCATCGGACGCATAACAGCCCTGAACTCTCATAGGCTTAGGCGCTCCTACGGGAGCAAACAGCATATCGCCCTTGCCTATTAGCTTTTCGCCGCCGCCCGTATCGAGAATTGTTCGTGAATCCATATTTGAGCTTACCTTAAGCGAAATTCGGCTCGGAACATTCGCTTTTATCAAGCCCGTAATTACATTTACCGTCGGTCGCTGCGTCGCGAGTATGAGGTGCATTCCCGCCGCACGAGCCATTTGAGCAAGTCGGCAGATTGAGTCCTCTACCTCGCTGGGGGCAGCCATCATAAGGTCGGCAAGCTCATCAATCGCAATTACGACACGGCTCATTTTTTCCTGTGCGACGGGAAGTCCGTTCACCTCAAGAACAGGCTGTTTTAGCTCGCCGTTTTCATCCTCCTTGGGAGGATTTTTTGAAATGTAATCGAGATTTTTCTGCACTAACGAGTTATATGAATCAATATCCTTGCAGTCGTACTCGGAAAAGATTTTGTATCGCTGAAGCATCTCGTTTACCGCCCATGCAAGCGCGCCTGCCGCTTTTTTTGCGTCGGAAACTACCGGCACGAGCAGATGAGGTATTCCCTTGTACTTGGAGAATTCAACCATTTTGGGGTCTATGAGCAAAAGCTTTACCTCATCGGGCGTCGCTTTGTAGAGAATACTGATGAGAATTGAGTTTACGCAAACCGACTTACCTGAACCTGTTGTACCTGCAATGAGCAGATGAGGCATTTTGGCAAGGTCGGTTACAACTATTTCGCCTGAAATATCGCGGCCGAGAACGCAGGTAAGCTTGCTCTTTGCGTTTCTGAACTTGTCCGAATCAATAAGCTCACGCATTGAAACCATGCTTACAACCTTGTTGGGAACCTCTATTCCCACAGCAGCCTTGCCGGGGATGGGCGCCTCAATGCGGACGCCGTTTGCCGCAAGGTTGAGCGCAATATCATCTGACAGATTAGTTATTTTGCTGATTTTTACACCCGGTGCGGGCTGAAGCTCATAACGGGTAACGGAAGGTCCTCGGCAGATATTCGTGATAGACGCGCTGACGCCGAAGCTGTTTAAAGTTTCAATCAGCTTTTTGGAGTTGTTTTGAAGCTCCTCCATAGCGTTTCTGTCATTGTTGTTTGTATTCAGCTTTAAAAGCTGTACGGGAGGATAATGATAACGCTTTTCTTCTTTTATTTCTTTTGAAGAATCATCTATCTTGTATCCTACTCCGTCAAACTCCGAATGTGCATCTTCATCTTTGTCGGCAGATTTTTTGTTTTCTTCAACAGGCACAGTCTGCGGGTCGGCCTGTTTTGCTCCCTGTGTTACATGATTTGATGACTTCTCGTTTGATATATCCACCGCTATATCTTCAACGGTGGTTTCCGCGTCCTCTCCGAGCGGCTTGCTCGCACGGTTAATGATATTTATCAAATCCTGCGACAAATCCTTGTCTGCCGCATTCTGCTCGTTTGTGTCAACATAGTCGATGTCAATACCGCTTTTTTCGGCTTGCCTGCGCCTTTTACGCTTGCTTTTTGTATCATCAAGAGGAATATCAATTTTATCATCGGTGTTTTGGGCAATAATATCGCCGCCGTTTATATAATTATGCGGCGAATTTTGTCTGCGGGCTTTAACCTCTCTGATATGCTTTTCTCTTGCCTCTTTTACATGGCTTACCGTTCTTGAAGCCGCAGCAGCCATATCCTTTATTGAAATGTTTGTTATAATAAAAACAAGCATTATAATTACAACAAAGCACACCAAAAGAGCGGCAACGCTTCCGCAGAGAAGTGTAAGCGGATATCCCAATATTCCGCCCATGAGGCCGCAGCCGAATGTCATATACACGCTTGTGTCGGCAGATTGCTGATAAAGCTTTCCGAGACAGGCAGGGAAACTTATATCGTTAAAGTTTGAACCGCTCGCTATGTAGATCAACGCTCCCACAAAAAGTATTATGAGAGAGCTTATTATGACCTTGGACTTGAAATGCGCAACTGTTTTTTCTTTTTCGGTTATGACGCACAGATAAATCATCAAAAACGGAATGAGAAATATACCGAAGCCGAAAACACCGAAGAAAAAGCTTCTTACGGCGGTCCAGACATTTTCGCCCTTTATAAATATCATCAGAGCAAACAAAACCGCTACCGCACCGAAAATAATTGCTCTTACTCTCGGACTCACGGTACAGCGCTGTTCTGCTTCTTTCTTTTTTGCTCTGCTTCTGCCCTTTTGTGCTTTGGCAGTCGTTTTTGATTTTTTGTTAGATGTTTGCTTTTTTGCAGGCAACGCTACCACTCCCGAACTTTTCCGTTGATTTCAAAACAGTTATACATTCAAATACAATTTTAGTTTGATTACAGATTAATAGGTGCACCCGTAAACAAATTCACACCTGTGCTGAGCTCAATGATTGAAATAATTAAAAATACCAAGCCCACAACGGCGGTGTAAATAACAAAAACGCTCATTTTGTTTGACTTTAAAAACCATTTGAATATAACAATAGCCAAATATCCCACAACAGCGGAAGCAACCATACCTGCTATTATCACGCCGATTTCAACATTGATGCCCTCGGGTGACTTAACGGCTTCAATTCCCTCAAGCAGTGCAGCCGCCAAAATTGACGGAACGCCCAAAATGAATGTGTAATCAAGTGCTTTTTGCTTGTTTATTCCTCTCATCTCGCCTACTGCAAGAGTTGAACCCGAGCGTGACAAACCCGGAAGCAAAGCCGCCGCAACCTGCATAAGTCCCACGCAAATTGCGTCAAGTACGGTATAGCTTTCTCTGCCCTTGTCAGCGGGAGTTTTTTTGCCCAATGCGGTTCTGCGGTTGCATACGATTCCTATGCTGAGAAGCACGCTTGTAACAAGAAGTGAGATTGCAGTGACAAGCAAAACAGGACTTCCCGAAAATATCTCGGCTAAATCCTTGAGCTTTAACTCTGTGCCCGGGATCGGCAGGAACAGCAAAAACAGGGGAATAAGGCCGATTATGAGCATAAAAATCAAGTTTCTCTCATAATTCATTTTGCTCCACTTGAATTTGCCCGTAAAAATATCCTTTACAAGCAAAACAAATTCCTTTAAAAGGCTCCAGATAAGCTTATAGTAAAATGCTATTACGGCAACAAGCGTGCCGACATGAAGCATTACATTGAAAAACAAATTGCTTTCTCCGCCTACTCCGATAATGTGCTGAGTGATAGCAAGGTGACCGCTGCTTGATACGGGCAAAAACTCGGTTAACCCCTGAACAATACCCTGGATAATTGCGTCAATTACAGACATAATATGTACTCCTTTAAAATTTTTATTTTATATATTATGTATCGGGCGTCATGCCCGAGTTATTTATTTTTGCTGCTTTTGGTTTTTGACTTTTTCTTGTTTTCCTTTACCATCTCATGAAGTGCCGCTATCGCGTCGGAAACCGTTCCCACGCTGTCAATAAGACCTTCCTCGACAGCCTCTTCGCCCTCAAGTATGGTGCCGATGTCCATTACAAGCTCGCCTGTGTTCAGTACAAGCTCATTGTATCTTTGCTTTGTAATCTCGGAATTTTCGGCAACAAAGGTAGTTATCCTGTCCTGCATACGCTGAAAATACTCAAATGTCTGAGGCACTCCGAGTGTTAGACCCGTTGTACGCACAGGATGAACCGTCATTGATGCACTCTTAGCGATAAAGCTCTTCTTTGCGGCAACGGCAAGAGGAATCCCGATTGAATGTCCCCCGCCTAAAACGATTGATACAGACGGTTTTTTCATACCCGAAATAACCTCGGCAATAGCAAGGCCTGCTTCAACATCTCCTCCCACAGTATTGAGAAGTATCAAAAGGCCGTCAATCCGCTCGTCCTCCTCGATTGAAACCAAAAGAGGAATAACATGCTCATACTTTGTCGTTTTGTTTTGCTGTGAAAGAATATAATGACCTTCAATCTGGCCGATAATAGTCAGGCAATGTATTACGCTGTCACGGTGAACGGTGAGAATTGAACCCGTTTCTCCTATTTGGTCGGTATGCTCCTCGTTTATCGGGCTGTCGTTTTCAATCTTTTGGCCGTCATCCTCAGACGCAGGATTTCTCACAAAATTGTCTTTGCTTTTTTTATCAGACTTTGAATTTCTTGATTTTTGTGACATTTATATGCACCTCCGAAAAATATTGTTCCCCGAAAGCGTTTTGCAATTCAAATATCACAAAAAATTAATACCGTTAAATGATATTAACAATGCAAAACCAATTATAACATTTTAAGCATTACATTTCAATCTTTTTATATTTATATTTCTTATAAACAATAATTATCATACATATTTATAGTATTATAGTGTCAAAATGAATAAATGGAGTGATATTTACTTGACATCTCACATAATTATGGGTGTTGTCATTGCAATACTGATCCTTTTGTCGGCACTGTTTTCCGCTACGGAGACTGCTTTTTCGTTTGCAAACAAAATCAGAATCCAGCAAAGTGTTGACAAGGGCAATAAAAGAGCCAAAAACGCTCTTTATATTATTGAACGCTTTGATAATGCCCTTACAACAATCCTTATCTGCAATAATATCGTGAACCTGAGCTGTTCGTCAATCGCTACGGTGCTTTGCCTTGATATTTTCGGAGATATAGGCTCTGCCATTGCGACAGGTGCTACAACTCTGCTTGTACTTACATTCGGTGAAATTCTGCCGAAGTGTCTTGCAAAGGAGCATAGTGACGGATTTTCGCTTAAAATCGCGGGACTTTTGCGGTTTTTGATGTTTGTTTTTACTCCTATTGTTTTTATTTTTGTAAAATTAAAGGCTATAGCAATTAAGATTTCAGGCAGCAGCGAGGGCGGTCCGTCTGTTACGGAAAATGAGCTTAAATATATTGTTGAGAGCATTGAGGAAGAAGGCGTGCTCGAACAGAGCGAGAGCGAGATGGTACGCTCGGCGCTTGATTTTGACGAAAAGACGGCTGAAGAAATCCTCACCCCGCGTGTAGATGTTACCTTTGTAAGCCTTAATGACAGTCAGGAAAAAATCAAGGAAATTATAATTGAAAACAGGTATTCAAGGATTCCCGTTTACGATAAAACGGTTGATAACATCGTCGGTATTTTGCACACGAGAGATTACCTTGAGTCGCTGGCTGACGGAAAAGCGCCCGACCTGAAAGATATTATGCAGACCCCGTACTTTGTTTTCAGAACACAGCAGCTTTCAAAAATTTTGAATACCTTTAAACGCACCAAAATCCATCTTGCCATTGTAACCGATGAATACGGCGGCACCTTGGGTATTGTTACCATGGAGGACTTGCTTGAGGAAATCGTCGGCGAAATCTGGGACGAGGACGAGGAGATCGAACACAGCTACTATAAAATCGGCAAGGGTGAATTCCTTGTAAACGGCGATATTGAGCTTGACGATATGCTTGCGCTGTTTGATATGGATTCTTCAAGCATACAAAGCGACAGCGTTACGGTCGGCGGTTTTATCCTTGAAAATGCTGGTACTATTCCGAGCAAGCGTCAGAGCATTGAGGCAGACGGTTTCAGATTCACCGTTATGGAGGTTAAAAACCAGCGTATTATAAGAGTTGTGGTAAAAAAAATTGATTCAGACGAATCTCAGGAAAGCAAAAATGACGAAAAAGATGATGAATCTTAAATTGATTGTATTATAGTTATTTTTAAACTGTATATTTGACTATCGGAGCATATTGCCTAAAGAAAGGCAATATGCTCTTTTTGTGTTAAAAAGCTTTGGCTGTATTCTGTGATGTCTCTAATAATAAATGTCTGATATTAGGTTACACTATGAGTATGTTTTTATATTTTTCTGCAACGCCTGCACTTGCAGAAAAGCATTTTGTGCACAACAGGCTTATGACAGAGTAACGATTTGAAGCACATATACATATTCATTTAGCGGGAGGCAATACAATGAATATATTTTCATCGGTGATTTTTCAGATTTCCGTGCTGTTCTCCTTTATTATAATCGGGTTTATTTTACGCAGACTTAATTTTTTGCCGAGAGAAACCGGCAGGGTTTTCTCAAGAATTGAAAACAGTATTTTCATGCCTGCTGTAGTTATAAAAACATTTTGGACAAACTGCACGGTAAAAAATATAACGGAAAAGTGGATTTTTATTGTCTACAGCATCGGAATCCTTACTTTTTGTGTTTTGACAGCATTTACAGTAAGCCGTTTTATCGGAAAAACAGAGTATCTGCAAAAAATTTACAGATACTCAATTTCTGTTTCAAATTTCGGATTTGTCGGAACAGCTATGGTATCGGGAATTTACGGCGATAACAGCATTGAGCTTTTTGATTATCTTATGTTTACCCTGCCGCTCAATCTTTTTACCTATTCAATAGGAATTGCATGGCTTGTGCCGAATAGCAAAAAACTGTTTTCGATTAAAACCTTTTTAAACCCGATATTTGTGTCATTGTTTATCGGAGCGGCACTCGGCTTGCTTTCTGTGCCCAAAAACGAACTTGTTTCAACCGTAATTTCTTCTGCGGCGAATTGCATGGCACCTGTCGCCATGATTTTGACAGGCTTTGTAATAGGAGGATATAACCTCAGGGACTTGTTTAAGCACCCGCAGACCTATATTGTTGCGGGTATAAGACTTGTAGCCCTGCCGAGTATTGTCGTGTTGTTTTTAACGTTTATTAAAGCACCGCAGGAAATAATAGTCGCCACACTGTGTGCCCATGCCATGCCGCTTGGATTAAACACGGTTATTATACCGTCCGCATACGGCGAAAACCCCGAAACAGGAGCAAGTATGGCGCTTGTTTCTCAGCTATGTTCAATAATTACAATTCCGTCGTTATTTTTTATTTTCGGATTTGCGTGATTGACACTTGAGATGTATTATGATATCCTAAATTCATAGTAAGCTTATATGATATGGGGTGATTAGATGAAAATTTCAACAAAAGGGAGATACGCTGTACGCCTTATGGTTGACCTTGCTCAAAATAATACAGGTGAAAATATTTCTTTAAAGGATGTGGCAAAGCGCCAAAACCTATCTCTTAAATACCTTGAACAAATCATCACCCTGCTGACAAAGTCCGGGTATGTCATAAGCACAAGAGGCTCAAACGGAGGTTATCGCCTCGCTCAAAAGCCTGAGGACTACACCGTTGGTATGATTCTTCGTCTTACGGAGGGAAGCCTTGCCCCTGTTGCCTGTGTTGAGGGCGATGTTAATGAGTGTCCGCGCAAAGACGACTGCTGTACAATTTTTGTATGGAAAAAACTGTATAAAGCAATTTGCGATGTTGTTGACAACATAACCATTGCCGACATTGTAAATATGGGAGCGGACAACTACATAATTTAGTACGGAGAATATTTTTGGGTTTATAATAAGCTTAATTTAATTCCTGAAATTTCTATTGACAAATAAAAATAGTATGGTATTATGTATGTAAAAAATAATTCCTACTATTCTTATAGGAAATATGTGAAATGAGGACTTAAATATGAGTAAACTAAGCGATAGAAAACTACAGTTTGAAACTCTCCAGCTGCACGCAGGTCAGGAACAGCCCGACCCCGCTACCGACGCAAGAGCCGTTCCGATTTATGCGACTACCTCTTATGTTTTTAATAATTGTCAGGACGCCGAGGACAGGTTTGCGCTAAAGGCGGGCGGAAATATTTACGGCAGACTTACAAATCCTACTCAGGAGATTTTTGAAAAACGAATTGCCGCTCTTGAGGGAGGTTCGGCTGCCCTTGCCGTATCTTCGGGTGCCGCAGCGGTTACATATACAATTCAGGCACTTGCAAAGGCGGGTGACAATATTGTGGCTGCCAAGACAATCTACGGCGGCTCGTACAATCTGCTTGAGCACACTCTCCCCTCTTACGGAATCAAAACAGTTTTTGTTGACCCTGATGAGGAAAACGCATTTGAAAATGCTGTTGACGGCAATACCAAGGCTATATATATCGAGGCTTTGGGCAATCCTAACTGCAATATTATTGACTTTGAAAAAGCGGCAAAAATCGCACATTCACACAATATCCCGCTTGTTGTTGACAGCACCTTCGCGACGCCCTATCTTATAAGGCCTTTTGATTTCGGTGCGGATATTGTAATTCATTCGGCAACTAAATTCATAGGCGGTCACGGAACCGCGCTCGGCGGTGTAATTATTGAAAGCGGAAAATTTGATTGGGAGGCTTCGGGAAAATTCCCTCAGCTTTCAATGCCGAATGACTCCTATCACGGCGCTGTGTTTACAAAAGCGGCTCCCGGCGCGGCTTTTGTTACCTTTATACGGGCAACTCTGCTCAGAGATACGGGAGCGTCGGTTTCGCCGTTTCACGCGTTTATGTTTTTGCAGGGGCTTGAAACACTCTCACTCAGAGTTGAACGGCATATTGAAAACGCACTGAAAGTCGTGGACTTTTTAAAAAACCATCCAAAGGTTGAAAATGTTAACCACCCGTCGCTGCCTGACAGCAGATACAATGATCTTTACAAAAAATACTTTAAAAAAGGTGCAGGCTCAATATTTACTTTTGAAATAAAGGGAACGGCAGACGATGCGAAGAAATTTATTGATAATCTTCAAATTTTTTCTTTGCTCGCAAATGTTGCCGATGTAAAATCGTTGGTTATTCATCCCGCGTCAACAACTCACTCACAGCTTAATGAAGATGAACTTTGTGAACAGGGAATCAAACCGAACACGATAAGGCTGTCTGTGGGAACAGAAAACATCGAGGATATTTTATATGACCTTGAGCAGGCATTTAATGCAATATAAAAATCGGAAAGGCTGATATGTATGTCAAAAATTTATAAAAGCGTAACGGAGCTTATAGGAGGCACTCCCCTTATTGAGCTTAAAAACATCGAAAAAAAGCACTCATTAAACTCATCTGTTATTGCAAAACTTGAATACTTTAATCCCGCAGGAAGCGTTAAAGACAGAGTTGCAAGGGCGATGATAGAGGACGCAGAGAAAAAAGGACTGCTCAAAAAGGGCGCAACGATTATTGAGCCGACATCGGGCAACACGGGAATAGGAATTGCATCGGTTGCCACGGCAAGGGGATACAAAACGATTCTCACAATGCCCGAAACTATGAGCACTGAAAGAAGAAACCTGCTGAAAGCTTACGGTGCAGAAATTGTGCTCACTGACGGAAGCAAGGGTATGAGCGGCGCTATTGAAAAAGCGGAAGAACTCAAAAATGAGATAGACGGTGCGGTAATATTGGGACAGTTTGTAATGCCTGCGAATCGCGAAGTACATTTTAACGCAACAGGTCCCGAAATTTGGGAGGACTGCGAGGGTAAGGTTGACATCTTTATAGCCGGAGTCGGCACAGGCGGTACTTTGAGCGGAGCAGGAAAATATCTTAAGTCAAAAAATCCCGATGTCAAGGTTATAGCAGTTGAGCCGGAAAGCTCTCCCGTGCTTTCAAAAGGATATTCGGGAGCTCACAAAATTCAAGGAATCGGAGCAGGGTTTGTCCCGAAAACTCTTGACACCGAAATTTACGACGAAATCATAACAGTGCCTAACGACGCCGCCACGGAAACCACTAACGAGGTAGCAAAAACAGAGGGAATTTTGGTCGGAATATCGTCGGGTGCTGCACTTTGGGCAGCGCTTGAGCTTGCAAAAAGAGAAGAGAATATCGGCAAGAATATTGTTGTCATCTTCCCCGACACCGGCGAGCGTTACCTTTCCACAGGAATTTTCTGATTAACATTAATCAAAACAAAAAGCTGTCTTAAAATCGTTTATCCGAGATTAAGACAGCTTTTGCTGTTATTCAGTTTTTATCAGGCAGTATTCAAATAGTACGACGCAATATTTTGCAGTTTGCGCCGCGCTGATGCGATGTGCCTTGAAACGGTCGATGCGTTTAGACCGAGCTCTTCTGCAATTTGTTTTTGCTTTTTCTCATTTATGTAATGCTCAATTAGGCAAACTCTCTGCATTTGAGTAAGCTCTGAGGATATAGCTTTTGACAAAATTTCTTTCATGATTTTAATTTTTTCAGCGTTGTCGGTTCTGTCAGCCGAGTAATCTCTGAAAAAAATCTTGTTTGCGTTTTTATTGTTGAGATGTATTATTTTTGTTTTCAATTAAGCCGCTCCTTTGTGCCTTGCAAGTAAATGGTCGGCAATTTGAATGCACTCGTTGTAATATATTTTATATTTGGCAATTTTTATATCAAGCTCTTTTTTTTCGACTTTCGGCAAGCCCTTTCGCTTTGCTTTCAGCCGCTCAATAACATTGGCAAGTTCTGCCGCCGTGTCATTGTATTCTTGTGACCAATCAAAATAATTCATTAATTTTTTCCTCCGCATCTTTCGTTATTCCTTAAACAGACGGGGCTTTCTGTTTGTGGCAGATATTGGAAACTGCCTAATTTAATTATATTTTGAAAAACGGCGTTTTGCAATAGATTATAGAACGAATGTTCGATATTTTCAAAAATCCATACTCATTGTGTCATTGTACGGACTATGATTAACTTTTTTTAAAAATGCGTAAGGTAACCCAAAACATCGTTTTGTGTTTTTAAATTATTTTTATTTAACGAAATGTATGTACAATAACCGCATGGGTTAATAATAAAAATTTTGTACTATTTGTTTAATCTGCAAATTTTAAAATTAATTAAATTAAGTGTTTTGAGTATTAATTAAAAAAATATTGCACAAAAATCAAAGCGAATTATTGTACACATTGTCATTTCAACTATGAATAAAAACAAAATGGGGTCTTTTTGCTTGAAATAGATGTGAAAAAATAGTATAATATATGAAAATGAAATGCTCATTTTGAACATTCATTTTCATAAAACACACAATCGCAAAACAGACCGTCGGGAGACGGTCTGTTTTGCTTTTAGCAGGAATGTTGATAAAGTATTTGTTTTGCAAAAATTTATATAATGTCTATATTATTACGTCGGCAATTCGGCAATAGCAATAAATATAAAATGGTAAAGTTACAATTGACCGTATTTTTACCGGGTGATATAATATTATTACAGAGTAGTTTATTCTGTAATAAACATGGGGAGCGAACGGTATGAAAAAAATTAAAGCAAAAATCATATGCTTTGTACTTGCGGTAATGCTGTTGTTCGGAATTTCAGCCAACACTGTTTCGGCGGCAATCGACTGGAACTGCACATATACTTACATATCGTATCAGGGGCAGGTAGTTGATTCAATTAATTTTGCGGGAGTACAGGTTAATTCGATATACGCGCCGAGAAATCAAATAGGAGATTATGACTCGAACACCACATACTGCTGTGCGGCATTTGTCAAAAGATTTTACGACAATGTTTACGGTACGGGTGTTTACAACCTGTACAACGGTGCGGTACCTCAGATTTCATACGGCGGAGGATATTTTTATGAAACCTCAAATCCTGTTGTGGGAGATATAGCCAGAGGACCGAATCACTGGGCAATCGTAAAGGCAGTGTCGGGCAATACGGTAACGCTCATTGAGCAAAACGCGTGGAACAAGGCTTATACAAGTGCGGCGGTCGGCAGACGAATAATTATGCCTGAAAGCACCTATACTTATTTTCACTATTCCGAATATGACAGAGTTATGAAATGGTATGCTTCTATGACTCCTGTCGATATCGGAACCAATGTATATGCCGCAATTATCAAGACCGATACATGGATTCACCTCGGTGAAGTTGACGGAAATGTTGAGCTTGTAAATCAGAACGAAGTTAAGGACGGTTCTGACGTTTGGAGGTTTGAAAGGCAGTCGGACGGCAGCTATGTGATATATAACTGTCAAAGCAACAACGCGCTTGATGTTTCAAATGCCGAAACAACTGACGGCACAAATATCGGAACCTATCCGTACTGGGGTCACGACGCGCAAAAGTGGTATATATACGGAAGATGGAGCGGAGAGTTTGTTTTGAGACCGAAGCTCTGCGACAAGGTTTTGGATGTACAAAACGGAAGCAATGAATACGGCACGAACATACAGCTTTGGACATACAATAACACGGCGGCTCAAAACTTTGCTATATACGGTTTTGACCCTGCGGGAAGCAGCGTTATAAGCGCCGAGTATTCGGACTCAAACAGCGACACGAAGATAAGCTGGACTGCCGCTTCAAACGCAACAAGCTACAACCTTAGAATAAAAACGGGTTCTCCCGATAATTTAACCACCTATAAAGATGTGTGGAATTTAACGCAAACCGAGTATTCGTTAAGATTGCCTGAGGGTTATTACGAGGTTTATGTTGACTCTTGCAACAGATTCAGTTATAAAAAAAAGCAATGTCATAAAATTTAATGTAGCAAAAGGCATGCTTTACGGCGACGCAAACGGCGACGGAATTCTATCCGTTGTTGACGCTACTCTGATACAGCGTTATCTTTCCGGTATAACGGATTTCTCAAGCACTCAAATCCAAATTGCCGATATTAACCGTGACGGCAGAGTAAGCGTTGCGGACGCAACTACGGTACAAAAGAAGCTTGTCGGACGTTAATGATTTTTGACTTCGAAGCAAGTTTTTGTTGAAAAAATTCGATTCTAATATTAATTACTTTAAGCAAAATATAACAAAATAAATCCCTGCTGTTATTCAAAGAGCAGCAGGGATTTATTGTATTTTATATAATTTAATACAAAAGAAAACGAACAAGTGTGCAGACTAATTTGCATACTTTGGTAGATGTTGTAAATTGTAACTTGCATATTTTAAAATTCGGCAGTTGGGTTATCGCGTTTTTATTCTAAAAATGTAAAATTCACATCCGGCTGTCGCTGTCCTTTATCACCTGTAGTTCCGCTATGGCAGCATAATGCTTAACTTTAAATTCATTCGGAGCAATTTTGTCAAGAAGCCTTAAATGTTCTTTTTCCCAACTATTTAGTTCCGCAAGAGATAACGATGCACCAACACCGCGACAAGCTTTCATTCTTCCGTTCCATGTTGCTTTAGTAAACGGAACTGTCAATTCGTATTCTTCATGCGAAATCATTTTAAACCAATCATATACGCAATCCGGAATATCAATTGGGTGCATAGTTTCTCCCGCACCGCTCCAATCAGGGCTGTATTTAAGCACAAGCTCTTCACTTTTTCCTGCAATTACATCATCAAACGGAAGCCACGCCATATATAAAATCAAAAGCTTTCCGTTCAGCTTCAGCATACGAGCAAGGTTCGGTATAACCTTTGCGTGGTCAAAATACCAGAAACATTGGCAAGCTGTAATAACATCAAATGTATTATCGGGGAAATTAATATTTTCAGTCGGAACAGTTATGAAATCAATCTGCATATTACTTTTTTGAGCAAGTCTTTTTGCTTGACATATCTGATTTTCAGATATGTCGGTTCCTATCCATTTTGCACCATATGAGTAAAGGTTTCTCGGCAGTACTCCTGTTCCTGTTCCCAAATCAAGAACATTTTGTCCGTCAACACATAAATTGCGCCAAATAATTTTGTCGTAAAATATTTTTGGGTAAATGTCACGGTACTCAGAATATTCCTTTGAAATTCTACCCCAATCAAATGCTTTGCCTTTGTCTATCCTTTTATCGACAATATCCATAAATCTCACCTAAATCAATTATGGGTTATGGGCCTTTTCAAATCTTGAAGCTCCCCACCAATCAGGCACTAACTCACTTAGCCGAACTGTTTTTCTTGCATACAAATCAGTAAGAATTTCAATATCAACGCTATTTGGGTCAAGATAAATTCTTATCAATAAACTCCATGTACGGCTTTTTAGCTACACCACTGCGATTATTTATATACCACTCAAATTCTTCTTTCAGCCCCTGTTCAAGCGATTTGGTTTGTGGCATAAGTTGAGACTGTTTTGAAACATCAAGTGTATATTCATAATCATAAAAGCAAAAATAATCACGCTGAAAAACACTCTTATCTACATTCACAAATTCAGGTGTTTTGCCTGCCGCTTTGTAACAAAGCGTAACCCAATCTTTTATTGTAACTATATCTTTATTACCTACATTATAGATTTTGTTTTCAGGCTTTTCTCTTAAAATTATTTCAATAAATTTGCATAAATCGAAGACATTAAAAAACTGTAATCTCATATCTCCGTTTTGAGGAAGATAAAACTTTCTGTCATCAAGTGCACAGTCAAAAACAAAAAGTTCTCTATAAAGGTTTTCATACACACCGTAAAAGTAAGGCGGTCTTAATATATAGGCATCGGGAAAATTTTCTTTTAAATATTCCTCAGCCTGAAGCTTGTTCAGTCCGTAATCACCCCAAACAGAGTTTTTTCCGCATGACTGTTCTTCTGTGAACGGCTGACAATTTGTTTCCGGATAAACGGCACTTGAGCTTATAAAAATATATTGCTCAAAATTGACTGCTGAACGCAAAAGAGAGCTTATATCATTACGAGTATAAGCCGTAACATCGATAATAACATCAAAATGGTAACACTTTAATTTGTCACCAATGCTGTGCCTATCGCACTTTATTAATGTTACATTCTTTGCTTGTTCTTTTGTACCTCTATTAATAACAAACACATCATTATTTCTTGAAGCAAAATACTCGGCTACATATTTACTAACAAAAGTTGTCCCGCCTGTAACAAGAATTCTCATAGCTCTACACCGCTAAAAACCAAATATTTTTTTTGCCTTAATTACCAACTCTGGCAGTTTATTTATTACATAATCTGCGTTTTTGACTTTGCCGAAACCATATTGTGCATATATAAATGAAACACCCGCCTGTTTTGCTGCCGAAAAGTCACCTTCCGTATCGCCAACATACACGGCTTTGTCAAGGTTGTTCCTTTCCATTACTATTCTTATGTTTTCGCCCTTTGTCAACCCTGTTCTGCCTGACATTTCATAGTCGTCGAAATAATTACTGAGTCTATGATGATTTAAAAATGCCTGCAAATATCCATTCTGACAGTTGCTGACAATAAATAACATGTATTTTTCTTTCAACTTTTCCAATGTATCTTCAAGCCAGTCATAAAGTTTTCCGCCTGCTTTTTCAAGATATGCAGACTCCGCTTTACAACACTCTTTAATTATGCAAACAGCTTTTTCCAAAGGAAGCAAAGGCAGCATAATCGCTGCTATTTCCTCCAATGTTTTACCCATGTAACCGTTCATCTCATCCACAGTAAGTTGCTTTTTTGTTTCTTTGTGACTTAGCAAAACTTTGTTCCATACGGGAACTATTGTTTCCGTAGTGTTCCACAATGTTCCGTCAAGGTCAAAAATAATACCGTTCCTATTCATAGACAGACAAACACCAAAAAAAAAAAAAAATTCGCATAAAAGTAATAATTCTTACTCATCAAGCCGCTGTTTCCCACCCATTCGTAACCTTAATCACGGGCGTCGGCAATAACTTTACGCATATATTTTGCAATATCGGTGTTATCTATCACGTCTTTTTCGCAAAGCTGTGCGGACTGTGCTCCGCTTGCCATAAGCCAAACATCAGCGTTTGTGTGTTTTCCGTCAGATGTAAAGCAGCTATCGTTAATTTCATCGGCTGTAATGCCGTCCTTTAGCTCCAAACCGCCTGTTTCGTGGTCTGCCGTTACAATAACAAGCGTTCCCGGATTGTCCTCTGCCCAGCTAAGAACATAGTCAACCGTCTGATCAAAGCTCTGCATTTGCTCAAGAGTTGATTTCATATCGCTTTCGTGTTCGTATGTATCAATATTGCTGCCCTCAACCATAAGGAAAAATCCGTTGTCGTTGTCAAGCATATCAAGCGCCTTTGAAGTCATCGTCTTTAAAGACGGCGACATATCCGCGGCACCCATATTGTCATATGCAAACATTCCGAGCACCTTGTCGTCATCTTTTGTGAGAGCATTAAGCTCTTCCCCGCTTGAAATATACTTGTAGCCGCACTCATCTATTGTATTCTGAACCTTTTTGTTCTGGTAATACTGTGAGCCGCCGCCGAACATAACATTTACATTTGACTTTATCATCTCACGAAGTATTTGAGGATAATTGTCCCTTGAGCTGTTGTGAGCTACCATTCCTGCGGGAGTTGCGTGGCTTACTACCTGGCGAACAACAAGTCCGGTTTCCATATCATATGACTGGGCGTACTCGCATATTGTTTCAAGCTCGTTTCCGTCGGGGTCAAGTCCTACATTTCCGTTATAGGTCTTAACTCCCGTGCTTATTGCGGTTGCGGCTGCCGCGCTGTCGGTGTAGGTTTCGTACCCGTCTGTTACCGACTGCGAATAAGTTGTAACCGTAGTTTTGTAGGGCATACCGCTCATAACAAGCTTGTCGCCCTTTACGATTTCGGACGCTTCAATTAAATTTTTGCCCATACCGTCGCCTATCATAAGAATTACATTTTTTACGGGCACATCCTCATCAAGACTGTACTGAGCATAATCGACCCACTTGAGCTCTTCTTTTTGCGGCTCAGTTGCTGTCTGCTCGGTTTGAGAAGTCTGAGATGATGCGTCTGACGAACTGTTTTGACCTGAACAGGCTGTAAATGATGCCGCCATTAAAAGAGCAAGCATTAAAGAAATTATTTTTTTCATATAATCACTCTCTTCATTATATATAATATTTATCTTAATTTTAACATACTGCAATATTATAAAGCAATAAAAATCGAAATATTTTTAAATCAAAGTAATTTTTATACAAAAATTACACTTTACTTTACTAATATGTTAATGTTATAATGTATGTATCATTTTAAAAACTATGGGGGAATTTTTATGAAAAAACTATTGGCTGCATTTCTTACTGTTGCAATGGCTGCCGCTTCTCTTGCAGGCTGCGGAACTGAGGCAAGCGACTGGGACTACATTAAAAACAAAGGCGAACTTGTTATCGGAATTACATATTTTGAACCGATGAACTACAAGGACGACAGCGGCGAGCTTACGGGATTTGAAACCGAGTTTGCGCAGAGTGTATGCGAAAAACTGGGTGTTGAAGCTACTTTCCAGAAAATCGACTGGGATTCAAAGGAAGTTGAGCTTAACGCAAAAACCATCGACTGCATCTGGAACGGACTTACAATTACGGAAGAAAGACAGGAAAATATGGGAATTTCCACACCGTATATGGAAAACAAGCAGGTCATGGTAACAAAGGCTGAAAACGCCGATAAATATACTACTGCCGAAGGCGTTAAGGGTGCGACTGTTGTTGCCGAAAAGAAGTCGGCAGGCGAAGAGGTAGCTCAAACCAATGAATTTTTTAAAGACGCAAAATATGTTTCCGTAGATTCACAGGCAAAAGCACTTCTTGAGGTTAAGTCAGGCACTGCCGATATTGCGATTATCGACTATGTAATGTCAATCGGCACAATTTCAGACGGCACGGATTACGCAGACCTCAAGGTCGTTGAGGGTCAGGATTTTGCAAAAGAAGAGTACGGTATTGCTGTAAGAAAGAGCGATACGGAAACCTTAAATAAGATTAACGAAGCTATACAGGCTGTTGCAGATGACGGCACGCTTGAGGAAATTGCCGATAAGTATAATCTTGCAGACCTTCTTCTTGTAAAAGCAAAATAACAGCAAATAACGAAACGGATTGAGATAATGGACGAGTTTATTAATGTTACTCAACAGCTATTCAAGGGATTTGGCGAAAACTGCTTTATATTTGCGATTACGCTTCTGCTTGCACTTCCTCTCGGCCTTGTAATATCAATGGGCTCAATGGCAAAATTCAAGCCTCTGAAATGGCTTACAAAAACCTTTGTGTGGATTATAAGAGGAACACCATTGATGCTTCAGTTGTTTGTGGTGTTTTATATTCCTCCTCTCGCCTCTAACGGAACCTTCAGCTTTCCGAGAATGCAGGCGGCACTCATAGCTTTTGTAATTAATTATGCCGCGTATTTCTCGGAGATCTACCGCGGAGGAATCGAAGCTATACCCAGAGGTCAGTACGAGGCAGGACAGGTTCTCGGAATGAAGAAAACACAAATTTTCTTCAAGGTCGTGCTTATGCAGGTAATAAAGAGAATTACCGCGCCGATAGGAAACGAAATCATAACGCTTGTAAAAGATACATCGCTTGCAAGTGTTATTGCTATTCCGGAAATTTTGATGAACGCAAAGGATTTTTCTATGGAAGGTCTTATTTGGCCGCTGTTCTATTCGGCTCTGTTCTTCCTCGCATTTTGCGGAATCCTTACGCTTCTGTTCTCATTTATCGAGAAAAAACTCGATTATTACAAGGGTTAGGGAGGCGTAGCTATGTCATTGTTAAAAGTAGAAAACATCAAAAAAAGTTTCGGCAAAACACAGGTACTCAAAGACATCAGCTTTTCGCTTGAAAAAGGCGAGGTTTTGGCGATTATAGGTTCTTCGGGATCGGGCAAAACCACGCTTTTGAGATGTCTTAACTTTCTTGAGTATCCGCAGTACGGAAAAATTACGGTCAACAACGATGTGCTGTTTGATTGCCGCAGAAAGTCAAAAGCAACCGACGCGGAAATCAGAAAAAACCGTCTGCATTTCGGACTTGTGTTTCAGTCGTTTAACCTGTTTCCGCAGTATAAGGTAATTGAGAATATCACCCTTGCTCCGAAACTTCTCGCAAAAGAGCAGATTAAAAACAGCGGAGATTTCTGCGGAGTTAAAAACTACAAAGAGGCTGTTGAAATTATCAACGCAAATGCACAAAAGCTGCTTCAAAAAGTCGGATTATCCGAAAAAAAGGATTCCTACCCGTGCAATCTCAGCGGAGGTCAGCAGCAGCGCGTTGCAATAGCAAGAGCACTTGCGCTCAACCCCGATGTACTGTGCTTTGACGAACCTACATCCGCACTTGATCCTGAGCTTACGGGAGAGGTTCTTAATGTAATAAAGGGTCTTAAATCCTCTGACAGCACTATGATTGTCGTTACTCATGAGATAGAATTTGCAAGAGATGTCGCAGACAAAATCATCTTTATGGCAGACGGATTAATCGCAGAAGAGGGTACTCCGCAGCAGGTTATAGAAAACCCGCAAAACCCAAGAACACGAGCATTTTTATCAAGATTTAAGCAATACGCAAAATAAATTTTCGGCTCAAAGCAAAATTAGCCTTGAGCCGATTTTTTTACTTTGTTTTAATTGACATTGCTTACTTTGAAGTATAAAATAATAACTTGAAAAATACTTTTAGGCGTATTAAAAAATATATATTTTCCGTCATATAGTTTTTTACAAAACACTTTACGGATACAAGGAGATGCAAGAAAATAAATGAGCAAAACACAGCAAAACAACAAAAAGCTTCAAAGAAGATACGAAGCAGAACACGCTCTTGTCAATTACTATTTACTGCTGATGTTTACAGCTTTTCCCCTGTTTTTTACAAATGCATATTTTCATATTCGCCGTGATAAATTTTATTTTTTCATAATTCTTACCGGCGTTATCATCATAGCTGTATCGGCAATCATGGTTTATTCGTACTATTCGCAAAACAATAAATCAAATCCAAATGACACAATTTTTAAAAGTCTTTTCGGCAAAATGACTTTTACCGATTACGCTGTTCTTGCTTTTCTTGCGGTGTGCATCATATCCGCCATTCTCTCAAACCATACAAGCGACGCCATGTCCGGCGCTCCCAACGGCAGAAATAACGGTCTTATTTTAATGATATTTTATGTGGGAATTTATTTTGTAATAACACGCTGTTATTACTATATGGAGTATGTTTTTGTCGCGCTTGCGGCAGGTTCAGCCGTTGTTTATCTGCTTTCCGTGCTTAATTTCCACTACATAGATCCGCTCGGAATGTACACTCAGCTTTCTTCATCGGATATCGAGAATTTCACATCTACCATAGGCAACAAAAACCTGTTGTCAAGCTTTATATGCGTAATGCTGCCTGTAACCGTGACTATGTCGGTTCACTCAAAAAACCTTATATTAAGAATAATTTATCTTGTGTCATCGGGACTTGGATTTATGGCTTTAATGACTGCCGACAGCGATTCGGGTATTCTGGGCATGGGCGTTATTTTTGCGGTAATGCTTGTATGGTACTCGAGAAAAATTTTCAGATTAAAAAGATATTTTCTGTGCCTTACCGTAATGCTTGTATCGGCAAAAATTTTGTATTTCTTTTCGTCTGTATTGACTTTAGTGTTTGATTTTAAGACAAAGGGATTTGACGAATTTCAAAAGCTCTTTGTAGAATCCGATATGGGGTATCTGCTTGCGATATTTGCGGCGGTTATCACGGGTGTTCTCTATTTAATTGACTTTAAAATTCCAAACCTCACGCTTTCAAAGGCGGTTCCCGTCACACTCGGAATATTATTTGTCCTTGCCGCACTTGCAATCATAGCAGTTGTGATATACTTTAGTGTTTTTGACACAACAACGGATCTCGGCAGTCTTGAAACCATACTTAGATTTAATGAAAAATGGGGAACCCACAGGGGATTTATGTGGATAAGATCATTTGATATTTTTAAAGATTTTAACCCGTTTCAAAAGCTTTTCGGAACGGGTCCCGATACATTTTTCTATGCTTTTGCACCGTATTTTTCGGAGCTTCGCAGCTACGGAGATTCTTCCACCAACGCGGCTCACAATGAATATATAAATTACTTGATAACAATCGGTGTAACGGGACTTGCTTCATATATTTGCATTATTGCGGGCACGATAGTAAGGGCAATTAAAAAATCGTTTTGCAATCCTATCTCTATTGTTTGTGTCTCTGCCGTGATCTGCTATGCAGTGCAGTCTGTCGTTAATATAGCGCAGCCGATTACTACTCCGCTTTTCATACTGTTTATCGCACTGACCGAAACAGTTTCAAGAAATAATGCGGAAAATTCCGATTTAAATTAACCTTAAACGGGACGGTTCGATATGCATCCAAACGATGTTTGACTTTGGGGACATATCGTTCTCCGTCTCGTTTT
>CALYBM010000027.1 GCA_944412525.1 uncultured Ruminococcus sp.
CCGCATCCGAAGCAGTAAAAAGAACCGTTTTCGGTATAAACATTAAAGGAAGGAGTTTTTTCGCCGTGAAAAGGGCAAAGTCCAACCATATTTCTGCCGCTGCGTTTGAGATTGACATAGGAGGACACAACTTCCGTTATATCGTTTCTCAATTTCAGCTCCTGCAAAAAACTTTCAGGAAATGCCACAAAACCCCTCCTTTCTTTTTCCTATTAGCTTTTTACGCTTTTATTTAAAATATTCCTTTTTTATTTTAAAAAATAATATTAAATTGTGCAAAATCCGCTTTCAAGCGTCCGCTATACGCCGATTAATCTATGTTATTTTGCAGTTTAGCAGCTTTTAGGGTATTTTTCATAAGAGTTGCTATGGTCATGGGACCTACTCCTCCCGGAACAGGAGTTATGTAAGAGCATTTATCCTTGACATTTTCAAAGTCAACATCGCCGCAAAGCTTACCGTTTTCATCTCTGTCCATACCGACATCAATTACAACTGCGCCCTCTTTTACCATATCGGCCGTTACAAACTTGGGTTTTCCCACTGCGGCAACGAGGATATCGGCGCGTGAGCAAATTTCGGCAAGGTTTTGAGTGCGGCTGTGGCAAATTGTTACGGTTCCGTTTTCATGGAGCAAAAGCATAGCCATGGGTTTGCCTACTATGTTGCTTCTTCCGATTACAACGCAGTTTTTGCCGCTGACAGAAATGTTATAGTAATGAAGCATTTCCATAACGCCAGCGGGTGTACAGGGGAGAAAATCATACTCACCGAGCATTATTTTGCCTACATTTACGGCGTGAAAAGCATCAACGTCCTTTTTGGGACTTATCGCCTCGATTACCGCCTTGTCGTCAAGGTGATTGGGGAGCGGAAGCTGTACGAGGATTCCGTTTATATCGGGTTTTTCATTGAGTTCTTTTACAAGCGACAAAAGCTCTTGCTGCGTTGTGTTTTTGTCAAGCGCATATTCCTCGGACTTAAATCCGACCGCTTCGCACGCCTTTTTCTTGTTGTTTACATACACTCTCGAAGCGGGGTCGTCGCCTACGATTACAACCGCAAGTCCCGGGGTAATACCGTATTTTTCTTTAAGTTCAAGCGTTTGATTTTTTACCTGCTCTTTTACCTGAGCCGATACCATTTTTCCGTCTATAATCTGCATAGAAAGAATCCTCCTTGTTTCTGTTTATTATTAAAAGTACAATTCCCGTAATCAGGATGGCAAGCGACAGCACCTGTGAAACTCTGATGTCCGCACCGAAAATCTGAAACGGAAGATACAGACTGTCTGTGCGAAGTCCCTCTACTATCATTCTTTCAAATCCGTACCATACAAGGTACATGTAGAAAATCTGACCCGCATATTTTTGCCTGTACTTTCCGTAAAAATGGAGCAAAACAAATCCCGACAGGCACCAAAGCGATTCGTACAAAAAGCAAGGGTGAACAGGTATCATATTAGTGCCCTCGCTGATCATTGCCCAAGGGAGATCGGTTTGAGTGCCAAACGCCTCCTGATTCATAAAGTTGCCCCATCTGCCTATGCCCTGCCCGAGCAAAAACCCCATCATTGCAATATCGAGAATAGGCAAAATCTTCATTTTCTGAGCGGCCGCCACCGCAAGACCGCCCGCAAGAGCGCCTATTATGCCGCCGTAAATGGCAAGACCGCCGTTGTTGATGTATAAAATCTCAATGGGGTTTTGCACATAGTAATCCCATTTAAATATGCAAAAATAAAGCCTTGCTCCGACTATTCCTGTTATTATTCCGACAAGTATGCAGTTTACAAGCTTGTTGAAATCCACATTATATCTCGGAGAACTTCGCCATGCGTACAAAACAGCCAAAAGCAGTCCGCAGGCGATAATGATTCCGTACCAATAAATTTTATAAGTGCCTATTGTAAGCGCTACGGAGTTTATTGTAAATTGAAGTCCCAGACCCGGGAAGCTTACATTATATTCCATACCCCATCACTCCTGCGGTTCTTTTACAACGGACAAGGTGCAGTTGCACACATCAAGCATCTGCGAAAGCCTTTGCGACACATCGTCAAATGTTGCTTTTGAAACTTCGTCGATGTAGTTAAACAGATTATTTCCGTTGAAGTGATAATCTATTATGGCGTTTGACACGGAACTTACCGAGTTAAGAGATGAAACTGCGTCGCCGTAAACTGCTTTCTTGGCAATTTCAAAATCCTCTTTTTTAAGTCCCTCTTTTTTTACTTTGCTGATATACTGCTTAATCATTTCAGCCGCCTGCTTGGGAGCTCTTGATTCTCCGCCGAATATAACGGAACAGTATCCGGGTCCCTCAAACAGCTCATAAGAAAACGAGCTGTTAATCAAATTTGCGTCCATAAGACCGCGGTACAGCGTGCTTGTGTCGGAAGCGAGCATATAAAGCAGTATGTCGGTTTGAGCAAGAGCCTTTTCATCGAGCGTTTTATCCGCTCTTTCCTTAAAGCCGAGGTTAAACATCGGCATTGAAACAGGGAAAGTCTGCTCAACAAACTCAGTGTTTACCTCATAGGGCTCTTCCTCAAAATAATTTGTGATTTCGTGCTTTACGCAGGGTTTGAGCATTTTGTCGGCAATTTTAAGCACGCCGTCAACCGTTACATTGCCCGATACGCAGAGAGCCATATTGTTTAGATTGTAAAAAACATTGTAAACCTGATAGAGCTTTTCGGCTGTAATTTCGGCTATGCTTTCCACCGTTCCCGCAATATCTATTCTTACGGGGTGATTTTTGTACATTCCCTCAAGCATATTGAACATTACACGCCATTCGGGGGAATCGTCGTACATTTTGATTTCCTGCCCTATTATTCCCTGCTCCTTTTGTACGGTTTGAGCCGTAAAATATGGGTCCTGTACAAAGTCAAGCAGTATTTCAAGGCTCTGCTCAAAATTGTCGGTGCAGGAAAACAAATAGCAGGTTTTCTCAAAGCTCGTGTAGGCGTTTGCGTTGGCGCCCGTTTTTGCATACCTTTCAAACGCGTCGCCGTCCTCGCTTTCAAAAAGCTTGTGCTCAAGATAGTGAGCGATTCCGTCGGGGACGGTGATTTTTTCTCCTCCGTCTACGGAAAAAGCAGTATTTATACTGCCGTACTTCGTGCCGAAAAGGGCGTAAGCCGACTTGTATCCCTCCTTGGGATATACATAAATAACAAGACCTGATGAATGATTGATTTTGTAATAACTGTCGCCCGTTAACTCGGACTTGATTTCGGTAATATCCATTTTGGCACTCCTTTACTTATTTTTCAGCACATATACGGTGTCAAGCGTAAGCTTTTTTGCCGCGTCAATAATCTGAGCCTTTGTCACGGCGTTTATTTCTGCCGACATCTCATCAATCGACTTAAAGTCACCGCTGAAAAGCTGTGACGAATACCAAGCGTTTATGCCGCTTACCGTATCGTTTGAGGAATTAAACGAATTAACAACCGCCATTTTTGCGGCGTCTATCTCAAAATCGGTTATATTGCCGTTTTGCATTTCATATACTTCATTTAGGATTGCCTTTTCGGCTTTTTCCAAATTGTCGCCCTCAACGCCGCTGTCAATATAAAGTATGCCCTTTTGCATATCGTATCTTGAGGTGCAGTAATAGCAAAGGCTCTGCTTTTCACGCACGTTGCAGAAAAACTTTGAGCTTGCCGTTCCTCCGAGCACGGCGCTCATAAGGCGTGCTGCGGCAACGCCTTCATCGCCCACGGCACAGTCTGTACGGATGCCGATAACAAGCTTTGACTGGGAAAGCTCCATTTCTTCAGTCACGCGGTTTACACCGCTTGCGGAACGGATTATTTTGTTATCAAGCGTGCAGGGCGCTCTGTCTATTTTTGAAAACGCGTCTTCAAAAACCTGTTTAGCCTTATCTGATGGGCTGTCGCCGATATAAAAAATCTCAAACACGGCAGTTTTTAAAATATTTTTCCACTCATTATAAAGAGATTTTGCGTCGGCTGACTTTATTGTCTCACGGGTTCCGTAACGCTTTATGCCGAACGCCTCGTTTTTGCACATATTTTTAATAAGCTGACCGCAGGCATAAACTCTTTTGTCATTTAATTCCGAGTCAATAACATCAAGAAGCTGTCTGCGTTCCTGCTCAACCTCAGTTTTAGCAAACTCACCGTCTACAAGATAGGGTTCAAAAACTACCCCGCACAAAAGATTTGACAGTTCACGGGCAATGCTTTCGTTTTCAAGGGCGTATCTGTCGTCAATTCCCGTCGCCGACAGGGTTAAAACCTGCCTGTCGCCGAATTTGCTTACAGAGGTTGTAAGGTCCGCGCCGTAAAGCGAGCTTAATTTTCTGCTGAGCTGTGTAAAATCGGGGTACGCCTTGCAGGAACGGGTAAGGATTCCGCTTAAAAGAGCATTTAACGACGCCGTTTTTTCACAAAGCGGAGTAACAATATTCACGCTTATCTTCATTGTCTTAAAACGGCTGTCTTTTACGCTGTTAAAAAAAACCTGATCTGCAATTTCTTTTCTGTTTATTACATTCATAACATCAAACCTCTTTCGGTTTTATTTTTACAAAAGTACACCTAAAACATTCCCAATAATTATAACACAATTTATTTATATTATAAAGACTTTATTAAAATAAATAATAAAACCACTGTAAAATGAAGGTATATTTTTTAAAAATAGGTATTGACAACTTAAAAATGCTATGCTATAATAGCACTCGTTGAGTTGAGAAAGCAAAATAAAACCTGCGAGTGTGCTGGAATAGGCAGACAGGCACGTTTGAGGGGCGTGTGTCCATGACGTACGAGTTCAAGTCTCGTCACTCGCACCAAT
>CALYBM010000028.1 GCA_944412525.1 uncultured Ruminococcus sp.
GGGCAGGCATTGTAACAGAGGTAACTCTCTACAATACAACAGAGCTCGGAGCAGACGCTGACAAGCTCATGGTACCCGCAGGTGAAGTAACATTCACACTCGTTGACAACGGTGACGGAACACTCACACTTTCGTATCAGGCAGACGAATTGCCTACAATTCCCGAACCAGAAACAACGGTAGAGCCTACAGATGCAACGGATGCAACAGAAGCTACGGAACCCACAGAGGTTACTGAGCCTACTGAAGTACCCGCAGGAACAGATTACTATCTCTTCGGCTTCATCAACGGAGCAAACTACGGTTGTGAAGAAGACTATGAAAACATGGGTGAGTACAAGTTTGTTGACGGACAGCTCACAGTAACATTTGATTCTACAAGTTATGTAGGTGTTAAGACAACAGACAATGCAGACTGGTTTATGACAGACGGTTGGATCGGAGAAGTTACAGAAGCTGTTCTTTACAGCACATCAATTCTCGGAGCAAGCGCTGACAAGCTTATGGTGCCCGCAGGTGAAGTAACATTCACACTTGTTGACAACGGTGACGGAACACTCACACTTTCTTATGAAACAGCTGAAAATCCGACACAAGCAACTGAAGCCACAGAACCTACAGAGCCAACTGAGCCTGTGACAGATGAGATTATTGTAAATGCGGATTCAAACATCTTCTCAGCTGTAACTGAAACATTTGACAAGGATGAAGAAACAGTTACTGTATCTTATAAGCTTTCTGCAAATATGAAGGCTGTTAATACTCAGTGGACACTTACCTATGATGATACAAAGCTTGAGTATGATCCTGCTGACAATATGAGCAGCACAGGACAGACAATTTGTCCGAATGCAGGCAGTGATTTGATATTCAATCAAGTTGGAAACAGCATCAACGGTACATTCTCAAAACTCAATCTTATAACATTTGATGAGGGTTCGGATCTTGTTACTGTTACATTTAAGGTAATAGGAACAGGTGTTGCAGATGTATATCTCAATGTTGAATTCTTTACTCTTGCATATGTTGACGGTGATGGAGTTGTTCAGGATGCATCTATCATAGATTACGGTGAGATGCAGGATATTTCCGCAATTCCAGGATTTGAGAATGCTGAAATTTCGACTTCAACAGTTATTGAAGGAAGCAGAATGATGGGTGATGTCAACGGTGACGGTATTATCAGCGTTATTGATGTTACTATGATTTTGAAATATGCTGTAAAATCCGAGACATTTAACGCATCGCAGTTAAGAGTTGCCGATGTTGACGGCGACGGCATCGTAAATGTTAAGGATGCTACAATGGTTCAGAAATATATCGCTAAGATGATTGATGAGCTTTAATATCAGTTTTAAGAATTTAATATCTTAAACACAAGACGCCCCCGATTTTCGGGGGCGTTAATTTATTAAAAGGCAGATTTTATAAAGAATAAAAATATACTTAGATGTAAATTGCCGTTTGCGGTATATATTGCACAGTACAATACAGAACAAACTCATCTCTTTGCCTATGTAAACATCGGATAAAATATACCGCACTTATTTTCGGTTTATTTTTTAAATTTATTTTGTTTTTGATTTGCAAAAGATGAAAATATTTCTTCGTATGATTTGTTGTGCCAAAGATATTTTTGTGGTATAATACACTGGACAAGCAAAATCCGAGGTGAGATGTTTTTATGAAAATTACCGATATATTTAACAAATGTGACAGGGCGGTTTTATCCTTTGAGGTTTTTCCGCCTAAAAAAAGCTCGCCGATAGAGTCGGTGTACAGCAAACTTGAAGAAATTTGCTCTCTGAATCCTGATTTTATCAGTGTTACCTACGGTGCAGGCGGAACAGGCGGCCACAGCAGAACTTGTGAGATTGCGTCTAAAATAAAAAACGATTTTAAGGTTGAGTCGGTTGCACATCTTACCTGCGTGAACAGCTCAAAGGATGATATTGACAGCACACTTGAGGATTTTAAGAAAAATAACATCGAAAATATTCTTGCCCTCAGAGGAGATATTGTTGAAGGAAGAGACCCAAAGAAAGATTTTATTTATGCAAGCGATTTATGTGAATATATAAAATCCTACGGCGGATTTGATATAGGCGGTGCTTGTTATCCCGAAGTGCATCTTGAAGCTAAGGATGAGGTAGAGGATATTTTAAATTTGCGAAAAAAGGTTGACGCGGGTGCACAGCACCTTATAAGTCAGCTGTTTTTTGATAATTCGGTATTTTACAGATTTTTGGAGCGTGCAAAAATTGCGGGTGTTACCGTGCCGATTGAGGCGGGAATTATGCCGGTAACAAACAAAAGCCAAATCGAAAGAATGGTTTCAATGTGCGGTGCAAGCCTGCCGTCTAAGTTTGTAAAAGTAATGCAAAAATACGACGCAAAGCCCGACGCACTGCGTGATGCGGGAATTGCCTATGCCGTTGAGCAGATTGTTGATTTACTGGCAAACGGAGTTGACGGTATTCACCTTTACACTATGAACAATCCGTATGTCGCAAGAAAAATTTCCGAAGCGGTAGTGAGCCTTTTATGATACAGCTTGAAAAACTTAACAGGAATGAGGCTGTTCGTTACCTCGGCGGTTCGGGAATTTCTCTCAACTACCGAATGGACAGGCTTATGGACGAATGCGAGAAGCAAATTATATCCTGTGCAAATCCTAAATATTTATACATTGAAAAGGACATAAAAGACTTTGACCTTTGGCAGGGCGAGGATATAAAAAATCATCTTGACGGCTGCGACAGGGTCATTATTATGTGTGCGACTATCGGTGCGGAGGCAGACAGAATTATAAGAATCAGTCAGATTTCCGATATGGCAAGAGCCGTGGTGCTTGACAGCTTTGCAAGCGTAGCGGTTGAACAGGTTTGCAGTAAATTTGATGAACTTATTGCCGAAAAATACAAGGGGTACTATCAAACCTTTAGGTTCAGTCCCGGATACGGCGATTATCCTATTGAGCTTCAAAAAAGCATTATTTC
>CALYBM010000029.1 GCA_944412525.1 uncultured Ruminococcus sp.
CGGACATAATAATAAAAGCTGCGGCGGTTGCCGACTATACCCCGATACTGCAAAGCCCTGAAAAAATAAAAAAACAGGGCGGCAATATGCAAATTGAGCTGAAACGCACAAGGGATATTTTAAATGAACTGGGACATTCACGAACGAGGGATCAGTTTATCTGCGGTTTTGCTATGGAAACGCAAAACCTTATTGAAAACGCAAAAGAAAAGCTCATTTCAAAAAATGTCGATATGATAGTTGCAAACAGCTTAAAAACAGAGGGTGCGGGCTTCGGAACGGACACGAATGTAGTAACTCTTATAAAAAAAGACAAGAGCGTAAGCCTGCCTATGATGGCAAAGCACGAGGTAGCGTTAAAAATCCTTGATGAAGCGACAGGATATTTTGCAGAAATTTAATTTATTAGTATGAACATTCAGCATAATATCAATGCGGCAGGAGAACAAACTCCTGCCGCATTGTTTATGTTTTCTTTGTATTCAATTTATTACATCTTCCTGTTTAAGCTTCGTTAGATATTTTTACTGACAAACAGCAAATTAAAAATTTTAAATACTGCAAACGGTGCGGTTTATAAAGCTGACAAAGCTTATAAAACTGATAATGAAGATAAAACAGACAATACAACCAATCAAAAATATTTACACAAAAACGGTCGGTCACCGCAATGTGCGATGACCGACCGTTTATTATTTTCTCTTTTTCTTTTATCCTTTAGCTTACCATCTTGTGTTTACTTCAGACTTAAAAGAATTCTTTTTTTTCTTTGCACAGTATCTTGTGTATCTGTTTGACTTTTTGTCGCGAAGCATAAACACTACGGAAAGTGCTCCGAGTATCACAGCCACAAGCACAAACCAAAGCCAAACATTTGCCGTTCTCTTAACAGCCGCCGTTGTGGCAGAGGGGATTACGGAAGATGAATTTGAAAGAGCTCGTTTTGTAACCTTGTTTGTCTTTTTTACAACCTCTGTCGCGGTATCAGCATATGTCTGATTTTGCTCATTTGCAATAATCAATGCAGACGGGCTTGTTGTAAACGGCATTTCTACAGGGCCTGTCGAAGCAGTATCCGTATCAGCCTGTGTTTCCTCCTGCGGATTTGGATTTACAACAGCGTTATCACCGAAAAGTACGCCGTAGGTTTCTTCATCGACGACGCCTGTCGCCTCAAGTCCGTTTGCAAGCTGGAAATTCATTACAGCCTGTACCGTAAAATCGCCGTAATATCCCGTTGCGTCAACATACATATATTTAAGCTCAGCGAGTTTCTGTTGAATTTTAGTTACCTCGTCGTTTTCATCGCCGCTCTTGTATTCAACGCTCTGCTCTGTCGGCTCGGTTTCTTCCTCCGTATTTTCGGCGGGAGCTGTGGTTTCTTCTTCCTTAGGAGCATACGGAGCGTCATCTGAGTAAAGCACCTCTCTGTCGGAGCCTGCTATACCGTCAACGGTAAGTCCTGCCGCCTCCTGGAATGCTCTGTATGCGGCCTCGGTTGCGTCTCCGAAATAGCCGTCAACAGCACCCGTGTAGTAGCCGAGCTCTGCAAGGCGAGCCTGAATCTTCTCTACCTCTTCACCCGATGAGCCGTTTCTCCACGAAGTCGGCTTGCTTTCGGACGAAGAGTTCGATGAAGAGTTTGACGAACCAGATGAGCTTGATGAGTCTGAAGCCGTGGCTGACATATCAGACGGAGTCTTGCTTGAACGACCCTTTGAGTCAAAATAATATGTAGTACCGCCGATAGTTCTTGAAGTATCGGTAATGTATTCGCCGTTCTCGTAATAATAGTAATCGCCGTTAAACTCTTCCCAGCCGTTTGTCGGATAGGTTACAGCCGCAAGCTTAAACCAGTATGTCCAGCCGCTGTATGAACCGTAAACGCTTTCGTAACACATATCGTATGCGTCGCCTCTTGCGTCAACCTCCATACCGTCGCCTACATATACGCCTACATGACCCGGACGCCAAAGGCCAAGACCGTGTACATTCGGGATACCGCTGCTCACTGATCCTCTCTCGGTGGCCGTGTTAAGCTGAGGGTCGCCGCAGCGTTCTCCGCCGCAGTAGGAATAAATAAGTCCCGAACAGTCAACCGCACCGGGGGTCGAACCTCCGTAAACATAAGACCAGCCCTCGTAGTAAGCGTTAAGTGCCCATTCGGCAAGTCCTGCGCCTGTTCCGCTCGCACCTGCCGAAAAGGTACTTCCAAACACGCATACACTTGAGAGTGTAAGAATACTTAATATTATTGCAGTAAGTTTTTTAATCCTCTGCATTTTTATTACCTCCAATTTTTGAAAACAAGCGATAAAAATTATCAAATTAAATGCCGAAATATTACAATCTCGGCAACACTTGTTAACAAATTTGTAACCATTATAGCACCTTTCTCGTAAGAAATCAACCCTATAAGGAGATTTTTTTGATTTTTGAGAATTTTTAATGCAGATTTATCAAAATAATTTTCTTTTTACGAACAAAAATAAACAAAACGGTTACATTGTTAATTAAATGCAACCGTTTTTTGTAACCGTTATATTCAGAACAGCTAAAAGTTAATTACGCCCAAATGCTCAAGAAGTATTTTAACGCCCATTAAAACAAGCACAACGCCTCCGACAAGCTCCGCCTTCGACTTAAACCTTACGCCGAAAACATTGCCAATCTTAACTCCGACAGCGGAGAAAACAAATGTCGTTATTCCTATCAGGGTGATTGCCGAGAAAATCTCAACATCAAGGCACGCAAATGTAACTCCCACTGCAAGCGCGTCAATGCTTGTAGCGACCGCCAGCAAAAGCATAGCCTTGGGCGCAAACGAGTCGTCAAGCTCGTCGGGCTTTTCAAACGACTCCTTTATCATATTAATACCTATAATACCGAGCAAAACAAAAGCAATCCAGTGGTCAACGCTTGTAATAAGCGACTCAAACTGCTTTCCGAGCAAATAACCCACAAGCGGCATACCCGCCTGAAACCCGCCGAAATATAAGCCCGTAATAAGCCCGTGCCTTTTTTTGAGCGTTCTCACCGACAGTCCCTTGCATATTGAAACGGCAAAGGCGTCCATCGAAAGCCCCACGGCAAGAATAAAAAGCTCAACAAATCCCATAAAAAATTCCTCCATTGCAATAATAAGCAACAGAGGACAAAAAAAGACCTACCTGTTGCCAAAACAGATAAGTCTTGTCATTTAAAATTAAACCATGGGCAACCCCAAGCATGTTGGCTTAATCACGCAGTATGCGCCGACTACTCCCTTAATCCGACGAGATTATATCATAATATTTATAATCTGTCAACTAAACTGTAACACTATTCTTGCCGAATACAAACAATTCAATCAGCAAAACACAAACTGAACAAGCGCCATATAAAATATTACTCCGCCGAATACGCTTATCAGCGTGTTTCTTTTCCAAATATGAAGCACAGCCACAAGCACACACGCCAAAAGCTCGGGGACGCCGAACGGAGCCTCGAACACCGAAACGCCCTTAAAGCAGTACACGACAAGCATTCCGATGAGTGCATACGGAAGTACTTTTCCGAGATATATAATAACCTTCGGTCGCTTTCTCCCCTCGGGAAAAGCAAAAAACGGCAAAAACCTCACAAGCGCCGTAAAAACCGCCATTACAGCCACAATCAGCAAGGAGTGAACGCTGTAACTATCCATTAGTATCCTCCTCGCCGCTTGCAAAATTGTTTTTTTCATCTATGTTTTCAAGTCTTTTTCTGAAAATCACAAGTTCTATCGCAATAAACGCCATTGACGGAATAATAAAATATTCAGATCCGAAAACAAAAAGGCACACAAGCGTAGTGCCCGCACCCAAAAGCGCAGGCAAATGAGATTTTACGCTGAGCCATTGCTCAATAAATATTTTAACAAACAGCGCCGTCATCGCAAAGTCAATTCCCGTGCTGTCAAACTCGATAAATGTGCCCAAAAGCGCACCGAGCGTACAGCCCGTAATCCAATAAAGCTGGTC
>CALYBM010000030.1 GCA_944412525.1 uncultured Ruminococcus sp.
GATTTCATTTGCGCTTGTCCTTTTAATATGCCGTGTTAAATATCGTTTCTTACGAGATCCTCATAGCTTTCACGTTTAATAATAACGCGTGATTTTCCGTTATTGACCATTACCATTGCAGGCCTCGGTATTCTGTTATAATTTGAAGCCATAGAGTAGTTGTATGCACCTGTTGACAAAACAGCGATGGTGTCCCCTACCTCAACATTCGCAACCTTTGTATGCTCCTGAATAAGGTCGCCGCTGTCGCAGCATTTTCCGGCGATTGTAACGGTTTCATCAGGCTCTTTGTCCGCCTTGCCTGCATTCAAAACCGTGTAATCAGACTGATACAGCGCATAACGAATATTGTCGGTCATACCGCCGTCAACCGAAACATAAGTCCTTGCGTTAGGAATTACCTTCTTACCGCCGACAGTATACAAAGTAATTCCTGCTTCACCCACAACCGATCTGCCGGGCTCTATATAAATAAACGGAACGGGAAGACCGTATTTGTCAGATTTAGCCTTGACAGCTACAGAAACCTTTTCCATGTAATTTTCATACGGAACAGGCTCATCCTTGCTTGTATACATAATGCCGAAGCCTCCGCCGAGGTTGAGCTCGGATATCGTTATATTGAGCTCCTTTTTGATCTTGGCTATAAAGTCCATCATAATTTCAGCAGCAGTAACAAACGGCTCAATGTCAAATATTTGAGAACCGATATGACAGTGCAGCTCTTTAAGAGAAACATTATCAAGCTTCAAAGCTTCTTTTACTGCCTCAAAAGCCTCACCTGTTTCGAGCGCAAAACCAAACTTTGAATCAATCTGACCTGTTCTTATAAAATTATGAGTGTGAGCATCAACACCGGGCTTGATTCTAAAAGAAATATTTACCTTCTTCCCCATTTCACCTGCAATTTGATTAAGCAATTCAAGCTCATAAAGGTTATCAACAACAAATTTTCCTACATTTGCTTCTATCGCAAATCTTATTTCATCGGCAGTTTTATTGTTGCCGTGGAAATGAACCTTTTCCATAGGAAAGCCTGCCTTAAGTGCGGTATAAATCTCACCGCCCGAAACTACATCAAGTCCGATATTTTCTTCCTTTGCAATTCTGCAAAGCTCCTTACACGAAAGAGCCTTACTTGCATAAAGGGGCATACCGTTACCGCCGTAATATTTCTTAAAAGAATTAACATATGCTCTGCAAGTTTCTCTGATAACATTTTCATCAAGGACATAAAGCGGCGTTCCGTATTCCTTAGCAAGCTCCAAAGTATCACAGCCGCCTATGGTAAGGTGTCCCTTTTCATTCACATTTAGACAATCATTTACAAACATATCTCATACCTCCGTATTATTAAAATCCAAAACAGATTTTTCAATCAGCTTCCTGATTTCATCATTTCCAAATCCCGTTTGAGCAGAAAAAGGAATCAACTCAATATGCTCTATCGTGCTGAATATTTCCTTGTAATACTGCATTTGTTTTTCAAACTGCGTCTTTTTAAGCTTATCGCTTTTTGCAAGAACAGCGGCAAAATTAAATCCTCCCCTGTAGAGATAATCAATCATATGCAAATCGTCATCTGTAGGAGGATGACGCAAATCAAGAATCTGAATAACAAGAGCACGCCTGCGGTCTTGGTTAAAGTATCCCTCAACAAGCTTTGCCCATCGGTCTTTTTCCGCTTTAGATACCTTTGCATAGCCGTAACCGGGCAAATCTACCATTCTGAATTCTTTTAATTTATAAAAATTAATGGTAGCCGTCTTTCCCGGCTGCGAGCTTACTCTTGCAAGTGCTTTTCGTTGAACCAGCTTATTTATAAGAGATGATTTGCCCACATTGGAATGTCCGGAAAACACAATTTCCGGCATATCCGATTTAGGAAGCTGATCCACCTTGCCCGCTGCAAATTCAAAGCTTACCTCATTAAAATTCATTCTGCTCTCTCACCTACTGTCTGATTGTTGCCGCATTGCCGTTATTTTGTTTTGCTATTACTCTCGGCTTGTCCCAATCTTTTTCTGTCACCTTAATAGCATCATTTACAGCTATTGCGATTACATCTTTAAGGCTTTCAACCGAAACAAAGTTGATTTTAGATAAAACCGCTTTATCAATATCAGCTAAATCGGGTTCATTATCTTTCGGGATAATAACTGTGCTGATACCGTATTTATACGCAGCCATACTCTTTTCTTTGAGTCCGCCTATCGGCAGTACCTTGCCGCGTAGAGTAATTTCACCCGTCATCGCAATATCGCATCTGACAGGCTTAGAAGACAATGCCGAGTAGATTGCGGTTGCCATTGTTATGCCTGCGGAAGGACCGTCTTTCGGGACGGCTCCTTCGGGTGCGTGAATATGTATATCCTTTTCCTTATAAAAATCAGGGTCGATACAAAGCACATCGCTGTGACATCTTATGCAGGATATTGCGGTTTTTGCGGATTCCTGCATCACATCACCGAGTGAACCTGTAAGCTCAATCTTTCCTGTACCGGGCATAACAGCAACCTCTATTGGTAGAAGCTCACCGCCTACAGAAGTCCACGCAAGACCGTTTACTACTCCGATCTCATCCTTTTGAGTGAATTTATCGGAAATGTATTTCTTATTGCCGAGCATATCATGGATAGATTTTTCGTCAATTTTAAATGATTCCTTGTTTTCCTCAAGTTTTTTTACAGCGCATTTTCTCAATATCGAAGCGATCAAACGCTCAAGTGTACGCACACCTGATTCTCTTGTATAATAATCAATCAAATAGTATATACCCTTTTGAGTGAACTTGACTTCTTTGCTTGTAAAGCCGCATAAATCAAGCTGCTTTGGTATTAGGTGCTTTTTTGCGATATTAAACTTTTCTTCTCTTGTGTAGCTGTTAAGCTCAATTATCTCCATTCTGTCACGCAAAGGTGCAGGAATAGATGAAATATCATTTGCTGTGGTAATAAACATAACATTTGATAAATCAAACGGTATGTCAATATAGTGATCAACAAATTTATTATTTTGCTCGCTGTCAAGGACTTCAAGTAAGGCAGATGTGGGATCTCCTTTATAGTCGGCTGACAGCTTGTCTATCTCATCAAGTATAAGCACGGGATTGTTAGTTCCTACCGCCTGAATTGCAGAAATAATTCGGCCGGGTATTGAGCCTATATATGTACGCCTATGTCCTCTTATTTCTGCTTCATCTCTCACACCGCCGAGAGCTATTCTATAGCTTTCTCTGTCGATTGCCTTGGCGATAGACTGAGCAATGGGAGTCTTGCCGACTCCGGGAGGGCCTGCAAGGCAGATTATTTGACCTTTTTGCTTTTCGCTGAGCTTCCTGACTGCAAGCTGCTCAATAATTCTTTGTTTGATTTTTTCAAGACCAAAGTGGCTTTTATCAAGGTCTTTTCGTATTTTTGAAATTATAATCTTATCCTTTGAAGAATTATTCCACGGCAAAGAAATTACCGTGTCGAGATAAGATCTTATAACGGACGCTTCCTGACTGCCGAAAGGCATTTTCATAAGCTTTTGACATTCTCTCATAAGAGTATCCTCAGATTTGCTGTCAAGATGAAGCTCTTCTATCTTAGCGGCATACGCTTCAGCTTCGGCGGAAGGGTTGTCGTCCTCTCCCAGTTCTTCTTCAATAACACGCTTTTGTTCTCTTAAAAAATATTCTCTTTGGCTTTCGTCAATACGAAGCTTAGCTTTTTTGGTAATCTCATCTTCAATTCGTAAAATGAAGTTTTCGTTTACAAGTATGTCAAATACCTCTTCAAGACGCTTTGTTTGAGAAAAAATCTCAAGAACTGACTGTTTAGCGTGATAATCAAGAATTAAATTAGAAATAATGAAGTCAGCAAGCTCACCCGGAGACTTGCAAAGAGCTACCTTAAAGATTATATCGGGAGGCATTTTGGGTGATACCTCCATATATTTTTCAAACTCTTTTTTTACCGCTCTCATAAGAGCAAAATCATTAGCCGTGTTATTATTGTCGGTATCATCAATAGGTTTTATCTCAGCCATAAGGCATTTATCATCAAAAATCGGCGTAACAATTTTTGCTCTGCACTGCCCCTCAATAACAATCCGTGTGGTATTTTCAGGCTGCTTTAAAATCTGAACAACCTTAGCAATTACACCAATACTGTATAGATCGGATATTGCAGGTTCATTCTCAACTGCGTCCCTTTGTGTTGCCAAAAAAATCAGCTGATCTTTTTTCATTGCCTTGTTAATGGCTGATATGCTCTTTCTTCTTCCCACATCAAAATGTATCAGCGATTTAGGAAACACAACCAATCCACGAAGCGGCAGCACCGGAACCGTTAAATTTTCTTTTATATTAAAATCCATATTAACTCCTTTGGATATGAAAACAACTAAAAATTAATAGCTGTATTGTTTTGCAATACAGCTATAATCACATTATCAAGACGCTGTGCTGCGTTTCTGACGCTTCGTTGCATCCTTTTTTGCTAAACTATTCTTGTTTACGGAATTTTTTTCTTTTCTCCTTGTAATTTGAGGCTGAGCATTAGAAGTAATAACATCTTTTGTGATGATTATTTTTTCTATAGTGCTGTCAGAAGGAGTTTCAAACATTAGCTCTGTTAGTATTCCCTCAATTATGCCTCTCAAGCCTCTTGCGCCCGTGTGCTGTTCCTGTGCCTTATGAGCAATTTCCTTTAATGCGTCCTCTTCAAAATAAAGCTCCACATTGTCAAGCTCAAAAAGCTTTTTGTACTGTGAAATAATAGAATTTTTGGGAACAGTCAGTATTTTAATCAGAGCATCAGTATCAAGACCGCTCAATGCGGTAATGACAGGCAATCGTCCGATAAGTTCGGGAATAATACCGTACTTTACAAGATCGTGAGCGGTAACATCTTTCATCCAATCGGTTTCATCAAGCTCTGTCTTGGACTGTACAAGCGACTCAAATCCAATTACTGACGAACCCTTACGCTTTTCAACAATCTTTTCAAGTCCGTCAAATGCACCGCCGCAAATAAACAGAATATTCTTTGTATCAATCTGTAAAAAGTCCTGCTGCGGATGCTTTCTTCCGCCCTGAGGGGGAACATTGGCAACAGTGCCCTCAACTATTTTAAGAAGAGCCTGCTGAACACCCTCACCGCTTACATCGCGGGTTATCGACGGATTCTCCGACTTCCTTGCTATTTTGTCGATTTCATCGATATAAATGATGCCTCTCTGTGCTTTTTCAATATCATAATCGGCAGCCTGAATAAGCTTTAAAAGTATGTTTTCAACATCCTCACCCACATAGCCTGCCTCTGTCAAGGTGGTTGCATCGGCAATAGCGAAAGGAACATCAAGTGCTTTGGCAAGTGTTTGAGCAAGAAGCGTTTTACCTACACCTGTAGGACCGAGCAACAAAACATTGCTCTTGGAAAACTCAACGCTGTCGTCATTAGAAAAGGCTCTTTTATAATGATTGTAAACAGCGACGCTCAATGTTATTTTAGCTGAATCCTGTCCTATTACATACTCATCTAAAATAGCTTTTATTTCCTTGGGCTTTAAGAGTTCATCCATCAAAGCGGCAGGCTCTGATGAATCAGTTCTCTTATCGGTTTGAATTTCCCTCTCAAGCTCGCCCGACTCCTCAAGAATACTCATACAAAGCTCAACACATTGGTCGCAGATATAAACTCCGTTACCCGCAATAAGTCTGCCGACCATTTCCTGTGGCTTTCCGCAAAAAGAACAATAAATGTCCTTATCGTTATTTTTATTAGCCATCAGTAAATCCTCACCTTATCTTTTTTCAATAACCTTATCAATAAGTCCGTATTCGAGAGCCTGCTGTGCGGTCATAAAATTATCACGGTTAGTATCTCTTGCAATAACATCAATCGGTTGGCCCGTGTTATCAGCAAGAATTTTGTTCAAGCGTTGTTTCATATCAAGAATATGTCTTGTATGGATTTCCATATCGGTTGCCTGACCCTGAGCACCGCCTGAAGGCTGATGAATCATTATGTCGCTGTTAGGCAGAGCAAGACGCTTGCCCTTGGCACCTGCTGCAAGCAAGAACGCACCCATGCTCGCTGCCATTCCCATACAAATCGTCGAAACATCGCATTTGATATAATTCATTGTATCAAAAATTGCAAAACCGTCCGTAACACTGCCGCCGGGGCTGTTAATATACAGACTGATGTCTTTTGTAGGATCCTGGCTTTCAAGATAAAGAAGCTGTGCGACAACAACACTGGCACTCGCACTGTTAACTTCTTCATTTAACATAATTATTCTGTCGTTTAAAAGGCGTGAATAAATATCGTATGAACGCTCGCCCCTGTTGGTTTGTTCAACTACATAAGGTATCAATGCCATTTAATCATAACCTTTCTAAATTATTAATTAACAAAATGTCAAAAAATATTCAAATTACTTAATATCTGCTTTGTCCTTTATAAGTTTGAGAGCCTTTGCTACCTTGAGGTCTTCTTTTAATGAATCGGCAGGTACAGCGGTCTTTACCTTGTCAACATCCATTTTATAAGCCTCTGCCATCTTTTCATATTCCTCATCAAAGTCAGCGTCTGTTACTTCAATATTTTCTTTTTTAGCAACAGTTTCAAGTGCAAGTCTTAGCTTAACTCTCTTTTCAGCCTCTTCTTTGTACATGCCTTTGAGAGCATTAGCGTCAATACCCATGTACTGCATGTATGTCTTCATATCCATGCCCTGAGCACGAAGACGCATTTCAAACTCTCTTACCATCTCTGAAGCTTCGTTATCATACATTGCCTCGGGAATTTCTCCCTCAAGAAGCTCCATGAGCTTATTTGCAATCTGATCGTCAATATCCTTTTCAGCCTCATCTTCAAGACGCTTTGAAATTGTTTCTTTAAGCTCTTCCTTGTATTCTTCAAGAGTTTCCTTTTCGGAAACATCCTTAACAAAATCATCATCAACTTCGGGAAGCTCTTTTGCCTTGATTTCATGAAGCTTAATTTTAAACTGAGCAGCTTTTCCCTTGAGTTCTTCAGCCTGATAATCTTCAGGGAAATTAACATCAATAGTAAATTCCTCATCGGTTTTGTGGCCTACTATCTGCTCCTCAAATCCGGGGATAAAATTACCGGAACCAAGCTTTAAGTTGTAGTTTTCAGCCTTGCCGCCTTCAAATGCCTCGCCGTCAACAAAGCCCTCAAAATCGATAACTGCAACATCACCGTCTTGTGCGGCTCTGTCTTCAACCGTAACCATTCTTGAATTACGATCTCTTACTTTTTCGATTTCCTCGTTAATAAGCTCATCTGTTACTTCCGTTGATTTCTTTGTTACCTCAATGCCGAGATAATCCTTAATCTCCATTTCGGGCTCAACAATAATTGTTGCCTTGAAAGTAAAGCCATCCTTTGAAGCTTCAACAGCCTCAAGTGTTTCAACCTTAACGATCTTTACATTTGCCTCCTTAGCTGCCTCATAGAGAGCTTCGGGATAGCAATCCTGCATAGCATCCTCGTAAAAAACTTCGGAGCCGTACATTTTTTCAACGACTTTACGCGGAGCCTTTCCTTTTCTGAAACCCTGAATAGAAATGTTCTTAACCTGTCTTTTATAAACAGCATTAACAGCTTTTTCAAATGTTTCTCCGTCCACATTAACAACTAATTCATATGTATTAGCCTGTTCTGCCTTTTTACTTTCCTTTAATGCCATTATTTTATCCTCCAATTAAAATATAATAAATATCACTTTATTATAACACAACTTTTTTGATTTGCCAATAGATAAATAACAATTTATCTTATCAACAAAGGTGTAAATGACAGTCTGTCACATGAAATAAGCTTTAAATCTATGCCCTTATAATTGCCTTCATATGCATTATTAATTCCTTTTTTTCCGTGAATATGCCCGTAAAAGCATTTTTTGATCCCGTATTTTAAGAGAATATCGACTATCTCTTTACACTCAACGCCGCCGAAAACAGGCGGATAATGCAGAAAAACGACGGGCGTCTTTTCGCTTTTTAAAGCGGACTCAATAGATGTAATCAACCTGCCTATCTCACGGTTAAGCACTTTTACATCTTCGGGAGTGTCATTTTCAAGAAACCAGCCCCTTGTTCCGCATATCGAATAGTCATCGCAAACATAGGAATTGTTAAACAATACGGAAATCGTGTCAAAGGAATTATCTGCAAGAAATTTATCGATTTTGTTTTTTGTTCCCCACCAATAATCGTGATTGCCCTTTATAAAAATCTTCTTTCCGGGCAAGTTGTTGATGAATTTAAAATCTTCATATGTTTCTTCAAGCTTCATTGCCCAGGAAATATCGCCGCCGATAACTACTGTGTCGGAATCTTTAACTATTTTTCTCCAGTTATTTTCAAGTCTCACGGTATAATTTTCCCAGCCTGTGAAAATATCCATAGGCTTATCCTCACCGAGGGACAAATGCAAATCGGCAATAGCAAACAAAGACATTATTCGATTCCGAGTGCATTAAGCACATAATTAGGCATTTTTTCTACTTCGGTAACATCAAAAAATCTTGCCGTCTTATTTTTAAGCCCTGCGAGCGGAAGCGGAACATCTTTCTTTGTAATTTCATGAAGCTTATCAACCATCTCAAATTCAGTTGTCGGAAGCTCGCAATCAGGAGCGATAGACTGTAATACGGCCTTTGAAAATTTATAGGGGCTCGCCGTTGAAGCTATTACGGTAGGTGTATCATCGCCTGTTTCCTTGATGTACTGCTCATATACATTAACGGCAACAGCAGTATGTGTGTCACAAAGATAGTTATCCTGTGCAAACAGTTTACTGATAGTAGCCTGAGTATTGGCATCATCGCAATAACCGCCGTAAAACTTGTCCTTGATTACAGCCTTAACATCATCTGTAACCTCGTACTTTCCCTGTGTTTTCAGAGCAGTCATCCAAGATTTTGTTATCTTATCATCATTGCCGCAAAGATTATAGAGAAGTCTTTCGAGGTTGCTTGAAACCAAAATATCCATGGACGGCGAAATCGTAGTATAAAAATTTCTGTTTCTGTCGTACACACCTGTTTTTATAAAATCGGTTAATACATTATTTGAATTTGAAGCACAGATAAATTTATTAATCGGAAGTCCCATAAGATTTGCGTAATATGAAGCAAGTATGTTACCGAAATTACCCGTCGGGACTACAACATTTATTTTATCTCCCATAGAAATTTTACCTGCGTTAACCATATCGCAGTATGCAGAGATATAATATACAATCTGCGGGAGCAATCTTCCCCAGTTAATAGAGTTTGCGGAAGAGAAAAGCATATTATTTTTAGCAAGCTTTTCGGAAATTTCGGGAGTTGTAAAAATCTTTTTGACACCTGTCTGAGCATCGTCAAAATTACCTTTTATAGCACAAACATTTACATTATTTCCCTCTTGTGTATCCATCTGGTGCTTTTGCATAGGGCTTACGCCGTCAACGGGATAAAACACCAAAATTTTTGTGTGTTCAACATCTTTAAAGCCTTCAAGTGCAGCTTTACCCGTATCACCGGAAGTTGCTACAAGAATTACGGCGTCCTTGCCGTCGTTTGTCTTTTTCAAAGATTTTGTAAGAAGATGCGGTAAAATCTGAAGAGCCATATCCTTAAACGCACAAGTCGGTCCGTGCCACAGTTCAAGAATATTGAGAGCTTTACCGTCAACATTGCAGAATGCAAGAGGAGCAGGATTTACACCGTTAAATTTTTCGGCAGTATAAGCTTTTTCAACACAATCGTTAATCTCTTCCTCTGTAAAATCCGTCAGAAAGTCGGAAAATACCTTTTTTGCTCTTCCTTTATAATCTGTTTTTAAAAGAGCATTAAATACAGATTCATCGTATTTCGGAAACTCCTGCGGAACAAATAATCCTCCGTCTTTAGAAATTCCCTGAGAAATTGCCTGTGCCGAAGAAACAACTTCCGCAGCATTTTGTGTACTGTTGTATAACATTGAAATCTTCCTTTCAAATGACTTGCCCCATAAAGGATATTATAACATAAAAATATTGTTACAGCTTATGCTATTTTACTACATAATGCGGCTGTTGTCAAAGTTTTCAAAGAAATTAAGTGCGTTTTCGTAAAATATTTTTCTGACAAGAGACTCATTATAGTTTTGCTTTAAAAATAATTCATACAAATCACTTATATAAATTTTTTTCGGCATATCACACGGCAAAGTACAACCGTCAAAATCCGAGCCGATACATATTGCGTTTTCACCGCCGAGTGATAAAAATTTTTCGATATGATTAAAAATATCATATTTTGTACTCTTCATACTGTTTTGAGATATAAATTCGTTATGAAAATTTATTCCCACAATTCCTTTTTTCTCAACAATTATTTTAAACTGTTCATCCGTTAAATTCCGTTTATTGTTTACAACCGAGCGTGAATCGGAATGAGTTGCAATAAACGGCCTTGAGGCAATCTGTGCAACATCATAAAATAGTTTATCACTTGAGTGGGATATGTCTATAACAATTCCGTTTTTCTCCATTTTTAAAACCGCTAATCGTCCGAAATCAGTTAAACCCCTTGCGTCGGTTACCAGTGCGCCGTCCCCTATTTGGTTTGAACCGTTCCAAGTAAGGGTGACAATTTTTACACTGAGGCCGGATAAAATCTCAATGTTTTTTAAATCATTGCCGATAACCTTTGAGTTTTCAACCGTAATTAAAGCGGTATTTATATTATTTTTAAAAACGGAAGATACATTTTCGTTTTTTTTAATGAGTCTAATATTCAGCCTTTTACATTCATCATTTAGCTTTTTGACCGACTTAAAAAACAGATCCTCAGCCATTTCAAATGTATAATCATCGGGAATCCAAACGGCGTAACATTGCAGCCACCTGCTTTTCAAGTTTTCGGACTGAGTAACCTCCATTATTGTGTCATCAAGTGACAAATTCATGGTGGCAGATTTATAAAGAGTGTCGCAATGAAAGTCTATAAAATCCATAACACAGCCCCTATTCAAAAGCATTTTCGATGTAGTTGATTTGTTCAAGTTTTAAATTTTCAGGTTCAACATACACCTCGCATACATCAAAACGGCAAAATTTATCGATCATATTTTCGGATATGTAAAGCAAAGCTGTTTTTATTATGCGATTTTGTTTTTTACGGTCAACAGCTAAAGCCGCATCTAAATATGAATTTTTGTGGCGGGTTTTAACCTCAACAAAAATAAGCATTTGCTTATTTTCTGCAATAATATCGATTTCGCCGCACCTTTTTCGATAGTTCAATGCTAAGATTTTATATTTTTTCTTTTTTAAATAATCGGCAGCGTATTTTTCGCCTTTGTCGCCTATCTCTTTGTTTGAAAACTTGCTCATTTTAATATTTTTGTTAAAAAACTCATCCTGTGGTAAGGACACGGTCCGTACTTCTTTATCATTTCAATATGAAGTTTTGTTCCGTAGCCTTTATGCTTATCAAAACCGTATTGCGGATATTGCTTTGCGTAATCGTACAGAAGTCGATCTCGTGAAACCTTTGCAAGTATTGAAGCACAAGCAATTGACATAGACTTTGCATCACCTTTTACTATCGATTCACAGTCAATACCCAGCTTAGGTACTCGGTTTCCGTCAATCATAACAAAATCGGGCTTAATTTCAAGAGCTTCCACTGCCCTCTTCATAGCAAGCATGGTAGCGTTTAAAATGTTTAATTCTTCTATTTCCTCAACGCTCGCATACGCTATAGAGTATGAAAGTGCAGAAGCCTTTATTACATCAAAAAGCAATTCACGCTTTTTCTCTGTGAGTTTTTTAGAATCATTTACCTCTTCAATAACAGTATTTTCAGGCAAAATAACCGCGGCTGCACAGACAGGACCTGCAAGAGGCCCTCTTCCCGCTTCATCAACTCCGCAAACAGATTTGTATCCGTTATCCATTGCTTTTTGTTCAAATTCAAGCCAGTTCATCTCAGCACTCCGTTCGGCATTTCTACAGTAATTCTTCCGAGCTTTGCGCTCCTGAACTCGTCAAGAAGCATTATAGCGGCTCTCTCGGTATCTACTTCGCCGCCGGAAACAAGCATGCCCCGTTTCTTTGCGATAATTTGTAAAAGCTCATAGGAATCCATATTATCAAGGTTAATATCTTCAAGCTTAAAACGAGCAATGAAGTCGGCAGGCTTTAAAGTCTTTAAAAAGTCAAGAAGTCTGACTGCCAAAAGTTCTGTATCGAGAATTTGGTCTTTTACTGCACCGGTAAACGCCAAATGCTCACCCACAATTTTATCATCGAATTTCGGCCACAAAACGCCCGGAGTATCGAGCATTTCAAGATTTTTACCGATAGTAAACCACTGATTTCCTCTCGTTACTCCGGGTCTGTCTTCTACCTTTGCCCTGTTCTGTTTAGCTATTTTATTAATAAAAGATGATTTTCCGACATTCGGAATGCCGACAATCATAATTCGCATCATCGGATTAACCATTCCCTTTTGTTTAAGGCGGGAAATCTTCTCGCTCATCACGCTGTTTACGGCAGGTGTAAACTTATTAAGCCCTTTACCGCTTTTACAATCCACAGCAACAGCGGTAATACCCTGTTTTTTAAAATAATCTATCCACATTTTTGTGGCGGTTTGGTTTGCCATATCGCACTTATTGAGCAAGATAATTCTCGGTTTATTCTGAACAAGTTTAGCAAGGTCAGGATTTCGGCTGCTTACGGGTATCCTCGCGTCAATTATTTCTGCGACAGCGTCAACAAGCTTTAGGCTTGCCTGAATCTGTCGTTTAGTTTTTGTCATATGGCCCGGAAACCATTGAATATTCTGCATTTCACTCATAAAAAACTTCCTTAATTTTTAATAAATATATTTAACTCTGTCAAATGGGTAAAACACAAACTGTGCTTTACCTATTATGTCATCGCAAGACACAAGACCGATACCTGTATCGCGGCTGTCAAAAGAAATCAATCTGTTGTCACCCATCACAAAAATATGATTTTCGGGAACTACGCATGGCAACTCAAAAGCATCATCGGGTTTATTGGTTTTGGAATATAGGTAATCCTCACTTATAATTATCCCGTCAACATAAACATCACCTGTCTTGTAGTCGATATCAATGAGTTGTCCCTCAGTCGCAATAACACGCTTAATTATTCTCTTTTCAATTAAGTTTTCGGTATTAATTGCAACTATGTCACCTGATTTGGGAGTATAATTAAAAGTCGTAAGAATAACCTTGTCACCTGCATGCAGAGTATCGTACATTGAACTGCCCACAACATTGACATCACGAATAAAATAGGTAAACAAAAAAGCAACAACAACCATAACAAATACTATGGTTTTTATAAAATCAAAAGCGGCATTAACATATTTATTGCGGTTATAGCGGTATTTTATTTTTTTAGGCATAAAACCCTCCTAAAAATTAAAAGCTTATTCCTATTATAAAACAGAAATAAGCTTAATACAATATAAAAATTAAAAATATCAGTTAATACAAATAACCGAATTCACTCAAAGGAAACGCAACAAACTGAGCCTTGCCGATTACATTTTCTACATCAATCAATCCGATCTCGGCTCTGCGGCTGTCTAAAGAAACCTGTCTGTTGTCACCCATTACAAAAATCTTACCCTCCGGGATAACCTCGGGAATATCATAGTCACAGTAGTTTCCGGCAAAAGTAGAATCTCCTATGTAAGGTTCATCAAGAACCACTCCGTCAACAATTATTTGATCTTTTTCATAATCAAACTCAATTGTCTGACCCTCAGTAGCAATAACTCTCTTTATAATAGGCTTTGAGTATTCCGCCCCATGCGATATTACAACAATATCCTGTGCCTTAGGCGTGTAGAAAAGGTTAGTAACAATAACCTTATCATTTGTTGCAAGAGTGTCGTCCATCGACGAGCCTTCTACATCGACAAGGCGAAAAACAAATGTAAGACACAGAACCACAATGGAAATAGCAACCAGAATACAACGAATCCAGTCATAAAAACCGGCTATAGGTCCCTCAGACCTCATAGCAACAAATTTGTTACTGTCAGAACTGCTGTTTTTATCTTTAAAATAAATATCCGGATTTAATTCAGCAGAAAGCTCAATTTCACTTTTGTCATCAACTTTGTTAAACACTTCATCAAATGTATCTCTATTACTCAATTTATTCACCTGCTGAAAATAAAGTAAAAAAGGGACCTTAAAAGCCCCCTTTTAAAAACAATTACTTGCGAATCTGCTCTTTAACCTTAGCTGCCTTACCTACTCTGTCACGGAGATAGTAGAGCTTGCTTCTGCGAACCTTACCGTAACGAACAACCTGTACATCCTTTACATTGGGTGAATGGAGGGGGAATACTCTCTCAACACCTACGCCGTAAGCTACTCGTCTTACAGTAAATGTTTCAGCAACGCCACTGCCTCTTTTAGCAATAACAGTTCCCTCAAACATCTGGATTCTTTCTCTTTCGCCTTCGCGAATGTTAACCGATACCTTTACAGTATCACCGATTCCGAACTTCGGAGTAGTATCCTTTACGGAATCAGCAGCAATTGTTTTTAATGCGTCCATATTTATCCTCCTAATTTTCCCGATATTCATACCGAAAGGCAGCGGACTATCAGCTTCAAAATGACGGCAAAGCCGTTATTTGAACCGCGTCGAGAGTAACGACGGTATCAAATGCTTATCTATAATATCATAAAAAGAATAATAATTCAATAGTTTTTTTAAAAAATTTAAATTATTTACTAATATTATTAAGTTTCTTTAAAAACTGAGTAAAGTATTCGGGCAATTCAGATGTAAACTCCATATACTCATTGGTTTTCGGATGAATGAATCCGATTTTCCTTGCGTGAAGACACTGCCCTACAAATGAAACTTTCTCATTTTTTACTCCGTAAACAGTGTCGCCCGCAACGGGGTGACCGAGATAAGCCATATGAACCCTAATTTGATGAGTTCTGCCTGTTTCAAGAATACATTTTATATGCGTATATCCCTTGTACCGTTGAATAACGGAATAATGGGTTACAGCGTTTTTGCTGTTTTTTGAAGTTACGCACATTTTCTTGCGGTCATTAGGGTTTCGACCGATAGGAGCGTTAACCGTTCCCTCATCGTCTTTCAAACTTCCGAAAACAACAGCCTCATATTCCCTTGTAAATGAATGCGCTTTGATTTGCTCGGCAAGATGTGAGTGAGCAAAATCATTTTTTGCTACAATCAGCAATCCGCTCGTGTCTTTATCTATTCTGTGCACAATTCCCGGTCTGAGGACTCCGTTTATTCCCGATAGACTGCTACCGCAGTGATATAACAAAGCATTAACCAATGTACCGTTGTAATTACCCGCAGCCGGATGAACAACCATTCCTTTCGGTTTATTTACGACCAATAGCCAATCGTCCTCATAGACTATATCTAACGGTATATTCTCCGCTTCAGCTTCATACGCGACAGGATCGGGTATTTGTAAAACTACAACATCGCCTGCGGAAAGCTTGTATTTTTTATCAACACACCTGCCGTTTACCCGTACATTAGAAGAATCAATCAGGTTAACAGCCGCACTTCTTGATAATCCGACATCGGAGACAGAAATAAATTTGTCAAGCCGTATTGAATTTTCTTCACAAATTAACCTATGTTCATTCATCGCTTTTCTCAGCCTTTTTGGGTGTATTGAATAAATCGGAGAAAAATAAAAGATATATCATCAAAATAACTGTTCCTATAGTAATACAGTAATCGGCAAAATTACAAACGGGCGGAAAAAAAGAAAGGCTCAGATAATCAATTACATATCCGTAAAATATCCTATCAATTAAATTTCCGATTCCTCCGCCGATAATAAGAGCCGTGCTTATATAAAAAATTTTTTCTTTAGGTCTTTTTTTAAACATATAAGCAACAATGAAAGCAATCAGAACAACCGTTAATACAACAAAAAGCCAACGCATATCCGAAAACATACCGAATGCTACGCCGTTATTTTCAACATAAGTCAGACTAAACAAATTATCAATTACGCTTACGGAACCGATAGGCTGTAAATACTGTGAAACAAAATATTTAATTATCTGGTCAAGCACCGCAATAAGAATTCCGATAATAAGTGCAACAAACGGCATAGATTCCTCCAAATATACTTAGTCATCTTCAGAAATTGTCAGCTATACTCCCTAACAGTACAAATCGGTGTGTTTTATCACACCGATCGTACTGTAAATATTTATTTTAGATTTTCGCAGCAACGAGAGCAAAGCGTCGGATGCTCACTGTTATTTCCGACAGTATCCGAAATAACCCAACAGCGTTCGCATTTCTCTCCCTGTGCCTTTTCGATTTTAATCTCCAAGTCGCCTGAGTTTTCAACTATTTCAACAGCCGAGACAATGAATGCCGAAGCAAGCTCATTTTCAGCTTTTTTAAGAAATTCAAGCTTTTCATTGCTTGCAGCCAAAACAACCTTAGCTTCAAGTGAGCTCTTAATTGTCTTATCCTTAATATATGCTTCAAGAGATTTCTTAACATCATCTCTTAATGCGTGAATCTCATCCCAGAAAGCCATAAAGTCATCATCTATATCAATATCAACCTTACTGCTCATTTCGTTGTAAATAACATGCTCAGCCTTGTCACTTGAAGAATGAGGCATATATTTCCAAATTTCATCAGAAGTATATGCAAGAATAGGTGCAATCATTCTCGTCATCGCATTAAGAATGATATAAATTGATGTCTGAGCCGCACGACGCAGCTTGCTGTCGGCTTTTTCCGTGTAAAGCCTGTCTTTTAAAACATCAAGATAGAAGTTTGACATATCAACTACACAGAAATTATGGATTGCGTGATAAACAATATGGAATTCATATTTATCGTACGCTTCCTTGACCTTGTCAATAAGGATGTTAAGCTTTGCAAGAGCCCATTTGTCAATCGGCATAAGCTCATTTAACGGTACCATATCTGTATCAGGGTTAAAGCCGTTAAGATTTCCGAGAATATATCTCGCAGTATTTCTGATCTTTCTGTATGCCTCGGAAAGCTGTTTTAATATATCGGGAGATATACGAATGTCAGCGTGATAATCCGATGAAGCAACCCACAGTCTGAGTACATCGGCACCGTACTGATCAATAACCTCCTGGGGATCAATACCGTTGCCGAGAGACTTATGCATAACTCTGCCCTTGCCGTCAACAACCCAGCCGTGAGTAAGAACAGCTTTATAAGGAGCTGTTCCCATTGTTGCAACAGAAGTCAAAAGTGATGACTGGAACCAACCTCTGTATTGGTCTGCACCCTCGAGATAAAGGTCGGCAGGCCACTTTAAATACGGACGGTTTTTAAGAACAGCAGCATGAGAAGAACCGCTGTCAAACCATACATCCATAATATCCTTTTCTTTAACGAAGCTTGTGCATCCGCACTTAGAACACTTCTTTCCCTCAGGCAAAATCTCCTCGGCAGTATGAGTAAACCATGCGTTAGAACCTTCTTTGCCGAACAAATCTGCAACGGCAAGCATAGCCTCTTTGTCAATAAGGGGCTCTCCGCACTCTTCGCAATAGAAAATAGGAATAGGTACACCCCATTTTCTTTGTCTTGAAATGCACCAATCTTTTCTTTCCCTTACCATTGATGTAATTCTGTCTTTGCCCCATGCAGGAATCCACTCAACATCGTTAATCGCTTTTACCGCGTCGTCCTTAAAATCGTCTACAGAACAGAACCACTGATCCGTTGCACGGAAAAGTACGGGATTCTTACATCTCCAGCAATGAGGATATTGGTGAATTATCTTTTTAAGAGCAAACAACGCACCGATCTTATCAAGATGCTCTGCAATAGGCTTGTTTGCGTCATCTGTTTTAAGACCTGCAAACATTCCTGCTTCATCGGTTAAAACACCGTTTTCTTCAACAGGAACTATAATCGGAATTTCAGGATAATTGCGGCAAACATCATAGTCCTCTACACCGTGACCGGGAGCTGTATGAACGCATCCCGTACCGCTTTCAAGAGTTACATGATCTCCTACTATAACAACTGAATCTCTGTCCATAAAAGGATGAGCGGTCTTCATATATTCAAGCTCAGAACCCTTAATTGTGGCTACAACCTCGTAATCGGTTTTTTCGGCAGCTTCCATGGCACTCTTATAGAGTTCCTCCGCCATTACATAATACTCATCACCGCATTTAATTACGGCATAATCAAAATCAGGTCCTACGCAAATAGCGACATTGCCCGGCAAAGTCCAAGTTGTTGTTGTCCAAATTACAAAATATACTTTTTTAGGATCAATACCCAAAGCAGAGAATTTTCCGAGATCATCGGTAACATTGAATTTTACATAAATTGAGTGACAGGGATCTTCAGCATATTCAATCTCTGCCTCCGCAAGAGCGGTTTTACATTCAGGACACCAGTAAACAGGCTTTAATCCCTTATATATGTAGCCCTTGCAAGCCATTTCTGCAAAAATTCTGATTTGCTCGGCTTCAAAATCAGGAGTGAGAGTTATATACGGATTATCCCATTCTCCGATAACACCAAGTCTTTTAAATTGATTTCGCTGGTCATCAATATATTTTTCAACAAACTCCTGACACATTTTGCGAAGTTCAAGCTCAGATATGTCAGCAGAGCTGCCTACGCCTGCTTTCTTTCTCGCTTTAAGCTCTGTGGGAAGACCGTGAGTATCCCAGCCCGGCACAAAGGGAGCCTTAAAGCCAGCCATATTCTTATATCTCACAATAAAATCCTTTAAGACTTTATTAAGAGCAGTTCCGAGATGGATATTACCGTTAGCATACGGAGGGCCGTCGTGAAGTACAAACAAAGGCTTGCCTTCGTTTACCTTCATTAGGTTTTCGTAAATTTTTTCATCCTCCCAATTTTTGAGAGTAACAGGCTCACTTTTTGGGAGTCCCGCTCTCATGGGGAAATCGGTTTTGGGAAGATTAAGCGTAGAATTATAATCCTGGGACATTTTATATACTTCTCTCCAATATCTGTAAATTTAAATTATTCGGCAGAAACATCATAATTATCGCCGAATTTCAGGTGTGCAAACTTGCTTGAACGCTTGTGTACAGGCTCGGTCTTAACAGTTTCCTGCGGCTCTGACTCTTTTTCAGGCTCAGGCAATACTTCCTCAGCCTTGGGCTGCTCAGCGACCTGCTCAACTTGTGCTACGGGTTCTTCCTTAATCGGTGCCGTAGGGTACTTTTCATCAAGAGTGCTTTTTGATTTATTAAGATCAGCCTCTGTCGGAAGCTCATCTATAGCTTTGATGTGCTTTTTGTAAAGCTCTATAAGTTCACTTCTGAGAGCAACCGCATCTGACTGAAGCTGTAGATAATTTTCCTTTTCAACAGCGGTTGTCTTATTTGCATCTACAAGAAGTGACTGAGCTTTTTCTTCGGCCTCCCTAACGATTTTTGCCGCCTTCTCTTTTGCCTCTCTGATGCATGCGTCAGACACCTTTTGTGATGCAAGAAGAGCGTTTCTGACAGTTTCTTCATCCGACTTGTACTGCTCAACACGGGTAGCGAGCACATCGATTTTATGTACAAGGTTTGTTTTTTCTTTTTTAAGCTGCTCAAACGCAGCAATAACCTCATCGATAAAAGCATTAACATCTTCAGCTCTGTATCCGCCTCTGACGGTTGCTTTTCTAAAGCTGATATTTCTAATTTCATCAATTGTAATCATGTATCTGCACTCCTTTATCTAAAATAAATCAATACTATTTTTAATCGGCCCTTTTTAGTTTGACCCTGAACAGCTTGCAAAATATATTTGCCTTTACCCCTTATTACAAGCGTATCGCCGACGCTCAAAAGCCGGCTTATGTTTGTTGATTGAATAAAGCCGCAACTCACATTACCCGAAAGTATAAAAGATTTTGTTTTTTCTCTTGAAAGTCCGGTAATTGAGGCAACAACATTATCAAGTCTGAGCGAAGATACAATCAGAGAAATTTCCTCTGTTCCTCTTCCCTCGGGAAGCTTTGACAAATCTGCATTTGACAGCTTTACGCCGGTATTGCCGATTTTGGAAATCTGAGAAACTATATAATCGTACAGATCACTCTTGACAAAAACAACCGTTCTGCCGTCTCCGACAAGAATGTCGCCGACAGTTTCTCTTTCAATTCCGAGTGACATTAAAGCTCCGAGAAAATCCCTGTGCGTCAGCTTATCGCAATTTCTGTAACGAAATTCCACAGCAGAAACAGGAAAAGCAGGTGTAGTGTCATCACTGCACAATGCGAGCATTTTTCTTTCACTATTATCGTAACCGCCGAAGAAACAATAATTTTCAAAGCCGATACTTCTCAAATAGCTTTCAGCCAACGCCTGTTTTCTCTCACTCAAAAACGGAAGAAAATAAGGTTTTTGCCAAGTATAAGCTAACCTGACGGCGTCATCAAGCTTTGAATAAAATAAATCGTCTTTATCAGAAATATACACCGCTGTTTTCTAACTCATCAAGCAAATCATCACCTGTAAGGTCAACATTGCTCGGGATAATTATATATGTATTAGTAGCAACTCTTTTAATCTTACCCCTGTTTGCATAAGCAACACCGCTTAAGAAATCAAGAATTCGTCTTGCCATATCCTTATTGGTGTCCTCAAGATTAAGCACAACGGTATGGGTTTTCATGAGCTCATCTGCGATTGAACGGGTTTCCTCCCCGAATCTTTCCGGCTTGAATATACCAACCTGAAGCTTGGCTGTAGCGTTGATATTAACAACCTTGTTTCTTCCTCCAAGGTCTCTTTCTCTTTCACGCTGTGTTTCTCTTACAGGCTCGTCATCATAATCATCTTCGCCGTTGTCTGCATATCCGTACTCATCATACTCATACTCATCGTCCGGAGCATCCCACATACGCTTAAATTTATCAACAATTCCTGCCATTTATATTTCCTCCTAAATTATGTATAATCTCTTGCACCGAAAAGTGAAGAGCCTATTCTGACCATATTGGCACCCTCCAATATAGCTTCATAATAATCGGCAGACATGCCCATTGAAAGAATAGTCATATCTATATTATCTAATTTTTTTTGCGATATGTCAATAAATATATTATGCATATTATTAAAATATTTTGAAATTTTATGTTTATTATCACAAATCGGCGGTATAGTCATCAGTCCTTTGACCTTTATCCCGTCGATTTGAGCCATCTGACATAGAAGCTCATCAAGATTTTCGGGATAAACACCGGATTTGTTTTCTTCTCTTCCGATATTTACCTCAACCAAAACATCGGTAATTTTGTTGTGTTTTATTGACTGCTTGGCAATCTCATTTGCAAGCTTTACCGAATCAACCGACTGAATCAAATCGACCTTGTCAACAATTTGCTTTACCTTGTTGGTCTGAAGATGACCTATAAACTGGAGAGAACAATTTTCAAGATTATAATCATCGTATTTTGATATAAGCTCCTGCACCTTGTTTTCACCTATATGATCAAGACCGAGGCTTATTGCATAATTAATCACATCCGCAGCCACGGTTTTTGTAGCTGCAAGAAATGTAATATCTTCCCTGCTTTTTCCGATTTTTTGTGCTGCCAGAGCGATATTCTCATTGATTTTTTTATAATTGTATTCTACATCACTGAGCAATTTTTCCGTCATATAAATCATCTCCCTCTATAATAACTTTATCATACATAGAAACGGTTTCGTCGCTGAACAAATCTTCCTCGCTCGGAGAAGGATCGCAGATTACATAATCGTCATCGGAATAAAGTATTGATATTTCTTTAAACTGAACCTCGCTGCCATACATTACATATACACCCTGAACCTTCTTTTCTTCGGTGTGCGGTGTTCCGTTATCGTCATATGTCGTTTTTGTAACATAATCATCATGTATAGCTTTTTTGCTTATTCTAAGTCCCGTATATGTGCCGAGCCCTATCTCAATCGGCTCATATCTCGCTTCTATCAAACTGTCATCCATGTAGTCACATTCAAGAACAACAATCGCGTCGGAATCCTTGCTCTCCTGATGAATTCTGTATATGGAAGCGGGAATCTGCATTGCAGTGGCGTTTGAAAAAGATATGCTTACATCGCTGTTCCATATAGAAAGCCGAGTCGCTTCATCAGAAGACACTTTGCATAATACATACCAATTAAGGCCGCTTACTATTTTGCCTGCGCAGTTTTGTGACACATTTTGTTTTGTAACATTTTCCAAATCCGATAATTTAACACTGTCAATATCGGAATACTTGATTGAACTTTCATAACCGTCACAAAATTCGGAAAAATATCCTGCCTTGTCTGTCTTTATAACACCAATGCTGTTACCTGCTGAATTTCTAAGACTGTCAATTTCGCTTTGAAGACTTTGTATCTGTGAATTAAAGTCAGCGTATTTACCCGTGTAGAGATAACGCTGATTAATTGAATACAGCAGATTATTTGAATCGGAAAATGCGGAACTTAAATTCTCGTTATTTATATCGTCAATATATGAAATAATATTATTGTTTATAGAATTATTTATTGTATCAATGCCTACGGTATTAACGGAGCTGTTTTTCTGCAATGACTCCAAATCGGATTTTTGTGCTTCAAGAGAATCTGCCATGGTTTGAGCACGGGCGTCCTCCTCGGAAGCATAAATCTTCGCAATTTCTCCCCCAACGCCGATCTGTTCTCCCTCGTCACACGAATAAGAAAGCACACCTGTTGTATCGTTGTTGATTACGGTTTCATCTCTCACTATAAATCCGTTTGAGGAAATTTTGTCGGTAACAGTTACCTGAACGGCATTTTCCGTGGGATACATATCAAAATTAGCACTAATCAAAAGATACAGAACATATACAATAGCCAGCACTGTAAGTACCGCAACGAGTATTCGTTTAAACAGCAATTTATCCATATAAATTATCCTTTGTTAATTATTTCGACGGCTTTTAAGAATAATTGATCTTCCAAATCATAGTCGTCAACATACAACCAATTAATATCCAAATCTCTCTTAAACCATGTGATTTGTCGCTTTGCATATCTTCGGGTTTCCATCTTTAACTTTTCAATACATTCATCAAGAGATTTATCGCCTTTAAAATGCGGAAGAAGTTCCTTATACCCGATAGCCTTTACGGCGGTAAAGCTCATTGATTTTGACAAAACCTCTCTTGCTTCATCTATAAGACCGTTTTCCACCATAAGATCAACACGCTTGTTGATTTTTTCGTAAAGCTTTCCTCGGTCTCTGAAGTTAAGCCCGATTTTAACAGCTCTATACGGACTTTTTATCTTTTTAGAGTTTTCAATTTGCTCGGAAATAGTAATTCCCGTCGTCTTGTAAAATTCAATGGCTCTTATAATTCTCTTGGGATTTCTCTCTTCTTTAAGTCTTAATGCCGATTTTTCGTCAAATTCATAAAGCATACCAATAAGAGCGTCTATTCCTTGTGATTCGTATATTTTTCTGAGCTCAAGAGTTAGATTTTCATCTCTGTTTTCTTCATTAAACCGAATATTATTCAAAAACGAATCTACATAAAGTCCTGTACCGCCCACAATAAACGGCAGCTTGTTTCGAGAGCAAATATCCAAAACACAATTTGCCGCATCTTTAACAAACATAGCCACCGAATAAGTTTCTTCAGGCGAAACAAAGTCTATCAAATGGTGTCTTATTCCTCCCATTTCATCAGCAGTAGGCTTAGCTGTGGCTATCTGCATGCCTTTATAAATCTGCATAGAGTCGGCAGAAATAATTTCCCCGTTAAAATGCTTTGCAAGCTTAACAGCAAGGCTTGTTTTTCCCGAAGCGGTCGGACCTACTACAGAAACTACATTAATTAAATTTTCCAGAATATCACACCCTGCCGAATTGTTTTTCTATTTCACTTTTAGTCATGACAATACAAATCGGTCTGCCGTGAGGGCAGTACTTAATTTGCGGATTTTCTTCAAGCTTCTTTACAAGCTCTATGAGCTCCTGTACGGTGCTTTTATTACCTGCCTTGACAGCACAACGACAGGCAACATTATGAAAAAACCAATCCATTTTTTCGGAATATATATCATTTTTACCAAGAGCAATATAATTTGACATTTCAGCTATACAGTCAGATATATCACCCGCATCAAGATACTGAGGTGCACTCCTGACTATGACCGTGCTGTTGCCGAAATCATCAACATCAAACGCACATTCCTTAAACATATCAAGATTATTAATAGCTGCGTTGTATTCTGCTTTATCAAGCGTTACCGTGACAGGCTGTAAAAGAAACTGTGAGTAAGTGCCCGCTTTGTCATTTTTTAATTTTTCATAAATGAGTCTTTCATGTGCGGCGTGCTTGTCGATAAATAAAATTTCTTTGTTGTTTTTCTCGGCAATAATATATGTATCAAACGCTTCACCGATATATCTTATAAAAACATCATCCTGCTTTATAAGAATAGGCACATCAGAATTTTTATCACTCTGATTTTTATCAAACTCAATTTTTGATAAATTTTCTTTAGCTAAATTCTGCGTAGTATTTGAAGTGATTTTCTGAAATTTTTTATCTTCTGATGTTGCTACGGAACTTTGCTCTGTCTTTGGTTTCTCATGCGAGTTTATAAAGTCACTGTAGTATTTTTCTTTTTTGTCATTTTTAATTGCTGACTTTGTAAAAATATCAAACGGATTAGATGTATCGGAAAATTTAAAACTGTCTGTATTACCCTTTTTTACCGTCTTTTTATCTTCATCTTTTCTAATGTCAAAGCTGACAGTATCATAAGGATTATATTCAACTTTTTTGTCCGTTGTCTTTGGTTTTAAAAAAGTATTGTTGTTATTTTTATCATCTAAAAATGCCTGTGCATTTTTAAAAGGATTAAAGCTGTTAGCAGCGTTAAAAGCCGCATTATGTTTAAAAGTCGCAGTTTTACGGCTGTCATACTTCATTAAAGCCGATTTAACCGCATGATATACAGCGTCGAAAACAGGACGCTCGTTAACAAAACGCACCTCAATTTTTGAGGGGTGTACATTTACATCTATAGCTTCATAGGGCAATTCAATATTTAAAACACAAGACGGGAATTTTCCCACCATTATTGATCCTTTAAATGCTTCCTCAAGTGCTACAAAACCCGTTCTGGTCTTTACATAACGCCCGTTTATAAAAAAGTTTTGCATATTTCTGTTCGGGCGGGCATTAACGGGCTTTGAAACATATCCGTATATTTTTATTGAGTCAAGTTTATAATCTACAGGAATAAGCGAATCCTTAAAGTCCTTGCCGAATACAGAATAAATCGCAGAAAGCAGCTTTCCGTCGCCAAAGGTTTTTAGAGCTTGTTTGCCGTCCTTGATATATGTAAAGGCAATATCCGGGTGTGAAAGTGCAGCCTTGTCAACAACATTCGATACTGCATTGCCTTCGGCAACATCTTTCTTTAAAAATTTTGCCCTTGCAGGTATATTGTAAAATAAATCCCTTATTATAAATGTCGTTCCGACGGGGCAGCCGGTATCACTAAGACCTATTTCCTCTCCGCCGTTTATTTTATAAAGTGAGCCAATATCTTCATTTTTGTTTCTCGTAATAAGCTGAAGCTTTGAAACGGCACATATTGATGCCAGCGCCTCTCCTCTGAAGCCGAGAGTAGAAATACTTTCAAGGTCATTTTCAAACTTGACCTTACTTGTTGCATGCCTCAAAAAGGCAACCTTTATGTCATCTCTTAAAATTCCGCAGCCGTCGTCGGTAACACGCATAAAAGTTGTGCCGCCGTTTTTTATTTCAACGGTAATGTTCTTGGCACCTGCGTCTATTGAATTTTCAATGAGCTCTTTAATAACAGACGAGGGTCTCTCAACCACTTCGCCTGCCGCAATAAGCTCTGCAACATGCTTATCAAGAACATTAATGACACCCATTTTGTCACCGCCTTTTTAACTAAATCATTTCTTTTAACTTATAAAGCAGATTCATGGCTTCTATCGGAGTAAGCGTATTTAAATCCGCATTTTTCAGCATATCAATAACAGGACTTTGAACCGAGTTGATTAAAGAAAGCTGCATATCATCATCGGATTTTTCTTGTTTTACAGTATCGTTTTTATCGCCGTCACCGCTTTCAAGCTCGGACAATATCTCCTTGGCACGATTTATAATCGACTGCGGTACCCCTGCAAGCTTTGCGACCTCTATGCCGTAGCTGTCATCGGCGCCGCCTCTTACTATTCTGCGTAAAAATGTAATGTCATCGCCACGTTTTTTTACTGCGATACTGTAATTTTTAACGCCGTCAAGCAGATTTTCCATTACCGTAAGCTCATGATAGTGAGTGGCAAAAAGCGTTTTTGCGCCGAGCTTGTGTTTATCGGCACAAAACTCAAGAACAGCCCTTGCGATACTCATGCCATCAAAAGTAGAAGTTCCGCGACCGATTTCATCAAGTATCAAAAGACTCTTTGAAGTTGCATTTTTAACGATATTTGCAACCTCGTTCATCTCAACCATAAATGTAGATTGCCCCGACGCCAAGTCATCAGACGCACCAACTCTGGTAAAAATACTGTCAACTATTCCGATTTCAGCAGATGAAGCGGGCACGAAACTTCCCATTTGTGCCATCAAAACAATTAGTGCGATCTGTCGCATATATGTTGATTTACCTGCCATATTAGGTCCCGTAATTATTGCGACTCTGTCCGACTGACTGTCAAGATTTACATCATTCGGAACAAAAGGTGCGTCCTTTAAAAGAAGTTCCACAACGGGATGACGGGAGTCTTTTATTCTTATAACTGACGACAAATTGACATCAGGTCTTACATAGCGGTTATCGGAAGCAACATTGGCAAGCGATGTAATTACATCAAATGCAGCAATAGCCTTAGCTGTTTTTTGAATTCTGTCAAGGTTATCCGCAACAGTTTTTCTTAATGTGTCAAACAAAGAAAATTCAAGAGCAACGGCTCTGTCCTTTGCGCCCAAAATCCTGCCCTCAACCTCTTTTAAATCCTGAGTTATGTATCGTTCGCAATTTGTAAGCGTTTGTTTTCTTATATAAGTTTCGGGAACCATGTCCTTATAAGAGTTAGTAACCTCAATATAATAACCGAAAACCCTGTTGTATCCGATTTTCAGCTTTGGGATACCTGTGAGCTGTCGCTGTTCGGCTTCAATACTTGCCAGAATTTCCTTGGAGTTATTCATATCGTTAGTTACAAAGTCAAGCTCCTCGTTATATCCCTTCTTTATCATTCCGCCTTCTCTGACGGTAAATGGCGGATCCTCAACCACAGCACTGTCTATAAGATTAAAAATATCCTCAAGCGTATCAATTTCGTTATATATTTTTTTGAGATAAGAAGCGTTGCACTCTGAAATAAGCCCCGAGATTTTGGGCAGATTTTGTATGGCAGAACAAAGAGAGCGTAGATCACTTGCGTTTGCAGAACCGTAAACAATCTTTGTCATAAGTCTTTCTATATCAAAAATTCCCGATATATTATCGCTGATTTCGAGACGCAGTAATGTATTGTTTACCAATTCTTCAACCGCAGACTGCCGATTATTAATTGCGGAAATATTCATCAGCGGATGCTCAAGCCAAGAACGGATAAGCCTTTTTCCCATTGCGGTTTTGGTCTTGTCAATAACCCACAAAAGCGAACCACGCTTTTCTTTTGCAAGCATAGTTTGAGTAAGTTCAAGATTACGCTGTGTATTGTAATCAAGGCGCATATACTGATTTTCACTGTAAAGAGAAATGTGATTTATTCTTTCAAGTCCGCTTTTTTGAGTTTCTTTAAGGTAATCTAAAAGTGCTCCGATTGCCGAAATTAAAACATCGCTCTTTTCAACACTTTTTGCTTCCTCTTGAAAATGCCCCTCAACTTCACTTTTGCAGTGTTCATATTCAAACTTTTCATCTTCAAGCATTTCAACTCCGGCAGAAAGCTTTGTCTTGATAAAACTCGGAAGCTCCTTTAATTTTACAATATCGCCTCCGATAAGGATTTCACGAGGGTTGTAGCTTGAAAGCTGGCTTATCAGCACATTATATGAATCCTTACCCGATATTTCGGTAGCATATAATTCTCCTGTAGAAATATCGCAAAAGCAAATTCCAATGTTCTTTGACTTTGCAAACATACAGCAAATATAGTTATTTTTGCTTTCGTCAAGCATACTCGATTCCATTACGGTACCGGGAGTTATAACACGGATTATATCACGCTTAACAAGGCCTTTGGCTGTTGCGGGATCTTCGGTCTGCTCACAAATCGCTACTTTATATCCCTTTGCAACAAGGCGTGCGATATAGCTCTCACAACTGTGAAAAGGCACTCCGCACATCGGGGCACGCTCATCCTGACCGCAGTCACGTCCTGTTAATGTGAGCTCCAGTTCCTTAGACGCAAGCTTTGCGTCATCATAGAACATCTCGTAGAAATCTCCAAGACGAAAGAAAAGAATACTGTCTTTGTTTTCTTCTTTAATTTTAAAATACTGCTTCATCATTGGAGATAACTCCGCCATAATCTCACACCCTTGTTAAAATAATAATATCAGTGACAGCCTCCGCAGCTCTCACAGCTTCCTGTACAGGATGACTGTGAATAGTCAGCCGTTTGAGGATCTGCACCCTCACATGACTGCTGAACAATAGCAAGTACTCTGTTTGCTACCATATCAAAAGCTTCTTTTGCTTCGTTATAAGCAATCATATTTTCATTTGACATAATTTTTGAGTAAACTTCTCTCATTTCGGTATTAAGCTGTGAAAGCTTTTCCTGATCTCTTTCCTTCTTTGAAGCCTCATTGTTTATTGACATTCTCTTTAAATTAAATTCACCGATAAGGTTTTGAAGATCTGTATCAGCGTCAGCCTTAGTTTGGACTTCGTGTAATTTAATATAAGTTTCTTCTTTTTGAATTGCCTCTCCGAGTGCTCTTGCCTGTGAAATAATATCCATAATTTTAACCTCCGTTTTTAAATTAATTCACCTTTAAGAATCCAGTTTCTTGCATTAGTAATTTTTACATTTTTGAATGTACCTATCATATCGTCAGTACCCTCAAACTCAACAATTATGTTTGAGCTTGTCCTGCCCGACAATTCGTTGTTTTTGCCTGTTTTTTCTTCAACAAGCACCCTTTCAACGCTGCCCACCATAGAAGAACAGCGTTTTGCCGCAATTTCCTCCTGAACATCAAGCAACTCTCTAAACCACTTCGACTTTTCCGAATAAGGTATAGGGTCGTCCATTTTTTCAGCGGGAGTACCCACACGAGGAGAAAATATAAAGGTAAACAGAGAAGTAAACTCAACTTCTCTTACAAGAGAAAGCGTTTGCTTAAAATCTTCATATGTTTCGCCGGGAAATCCTACTATAATATCACTTGTAAGCGACACGCCCTCAATCTTTTCTTTTGCGTAATTTACGATTTCAAGATATTTTTTTCTGTCATAATGTCTGTTCATCGCCTTTAAGACACGATCCGAGCCGCTTTGAAACGGTAAATGCAAATGCTTGCTGATGTGTCTGCCGCCTGAGATAGTATCAATAAGCTCCTTTGAGCAGTCCCTTGGATGCGAAGTCATAAAACGAATCCAGTAATCACCGTCAATGGAGTCAATTTCTCTTAACAAAGCAGAAAAATTCACTCCGTTTTCAAGGTTTTTACCGTATGAATTGACATTTTGTCCAAGCAGGGTGATTTCCTTATATCCGCTTTGAATCATATCCCTTGCTTCATTAATTATAACATCTTTTTCACGGCTGCGTTCACGCCCTCTCACATACGGTACAATACAGTATGTGCAAAAATTATTGCAACCATACATTATAGGCAGCCAGCCCTTGAAACTGCCGTCACGCCTTATCGGGATTCCTTCGTGAACGGCGTTATCGTCAACTCCCCGTTCAAAAACCCTTTTGCCGTTGACAAGTGAACTGTACATAAGCTCGGGAAAACGGTGCAAAGAGTGAGTGCCGAACACAAGACCGACAAAGGGAAAGCTCTTGTAAATTCTGTTTGCAATATGCTCTTGCTCCATCATACACCCGCACAGAGCAATCAAAATTTGAGGGTGTTTTCTTTTTATATTTTTTAATGCCCCTACATTTCCGAAAACTCTGTCCTCTGCGTGTTCACGCACAGCACAGGTATTGAAAAGAATAAAATCGGCTTCATCCGGGGCGTCGACAAAATCAAATCCCGATATAGACAGCATACCTTTGATTTTTTCGCTGTCGGCTACATTTTGCTGACAGCCGTATGTTCTGACATATGCAAGCGGTTTTTCGCCCCTTTTACGGATTTCCATAATCTCGGCAATAAGCTTCATATATTCAAATTGTTTGTCAGACAGTTTATTAGGCACTAAATTAACATCAGCCAAATAAATGCCCTCCTTATAAATTGTATTAACTGCTTTAGTATATCACAAAATATATGATTTTTCAATATTTTTCACAGTCTTTTCAAATTGATAAAAGAGTTTAAAATTACAACATAAAAACTTTTTATAATATAAATTCACAGTAATTATTTAATATGTTCTGTAAAGACTGCCGTAGTAATTCGGAATTTCACCCACGATTATCGACTGAGCAATCTCAAAGTCAGTTGTAAATGTAATGTTTCCCGAATAATCAAGTGATGTCGTCATAATTTTGGAAGTGAGCATAAGTCGGATATGATGAACGGTTTGGTTTATTCCCGCCTGTTCAAATGTGCTGACTATTTCGGAAGAAAAACTGCCGGTTAAATTAAAATTCATATTAATGCAGGGACCCCAGTTAGAAAGCACGGTTATGTTTGTAAAAGCACCTATAGGTATATTTACATCATTATCATAAACCTTTGCAATTTCTTTTTGAACGGATTTTGTAATTTCAGACTTTATTTTATTGATTTTTATTGAATCGGTTTCAATCGCCTGAACATTTCCGCTGTCGGAATATACTATTTTTGCAATATCGCTGTAATTATAACCAAGCTTTTCAAGGGTTGTATTGGCTGCGTCACAGACAGAATTTACAGACAAAATTTCAGCTTGTATGCGTATATATTCAGGTCTGAAATCAGCCAAATGTATCTCACAATATACAATTACCGCCAAAACCAGCAAAACGGCGGATAATATTATACGCCTAATAATTTTAACTATAGGCTTTGTTTTGCGTCGTCTGTTGTACAGCAAAAAAACACCCCTCGTATATTTTATACGAGAGGTGAAAAAATGTTAATCAATTATTCAACATCTTCGTTGCTGTCACAGCAGCCGCAGGTGCAGCCGTCTTCGCAGCACTCGTCTTCGTCAAATAAATCCGAAAAATCAAACTCAAGAAGCTCACCGCAATTAGGGCACTCAATTTCGCCCTCAAGCAAAACATCTTCGGATACGTTAATCTTTTGTCCGCAAGCGCCGCATGTTACTTCATAAAAAGGATTCTCCTCATCCTCTTCATCATCGCAGTCGCAGCAGTCACATTCGTCGTCATAAACATCTGACTCAACATCTGCCAAGTCCTGGTCAATCTCATCGACCTGAGCGCTCAAGTCATCATAAAGCTCTTCCAAATCATTTACGGAATAAGCCATATCGTCAAGAAGCTCAACAATCGCGTTAATTACCTTAACCTCAGGCTTAGATTCATCAAGGTTAAGTCCTTCTGCAAGACCTTTGATATAAGAAATTTTCTCAGTTAAATTCATAATAAATACTCCTTGAGAGATTATGCTCTGCCCATATACTCGCCTGTTCTTGTGTCGATCTGAATCATTTCACCTTCATCAATAAAGAGCGGAACCTTGATTTCGGCACCTGTTTCAAGAGTAGCAGGCTTTGTTGCATTTGTAGCCGTATCACCCTTAAATCCGGGATCGGTCTTTGTTACCTGAAGCTCAACAAAGTTGGGCGGCTCAACACCGAAAACATTGCCCTTGTAAGAAAGAACCTTACAAACCATATTTTCTTTAACAAACTTAAAGTTATCGCCGAGAACACTCTTGTTGATAGGAATCTGCTCCCAAGTTTCCGTATCCATAAAGTAATAAAGATCACCGTCTGAATAGCTGTATTCCATATCCTTTCTGTCAATAAAAGCAGTAGGATATTTATCGTTCGGGTTAAAAGTTTTTTCTACTACTGCACCTGTTATAACATTTCTGATTTTAGTTCTAACGAACGCAGCACCCTTACCCGGCTTTACATGCTGGAATTCAATGATAGAAACAACCTGTCCGTCCATTTCAAATGTAACGCCGTTTCTGAAATCACCTGCTGATATCATTAGTAATACCTCCTAATTTAAAGTTTATACAGCGTTATCTGCAACACTGTAAAATAACAAGTAACATTATACATAAAAAGCGTATAAAATGCAAGTGTTTTAAAGAATAATAAGCTCTTTTGGCAAAGAAACAAGATTTTTACAGCCGTTTTCTGTCACGCAAACCATATCTTCTATCCTTACTCCGAACTTGTCGGGCAGATAAATCCCGGGTTCGTCTGTGATTATCATACCGCTTTTTAAAATCGTATCTGAATTGACCGAAACGGTAGGTCCCTCGTGTATATCAAGGCCTACTCCGTGGCCCGTTGCGTGCCCGAAATACTTTCCGTAGCCTGCATTGCTGATAATATCTCTTGCTGTTTTATCAATTTCACTGCACAAAACTCCGCTTTTTATCTTTTCCAAAGCGGCAGTCTGTGCCTTTAAGACCGTGTTGTATACCTCGTACATCTCATCTGTTGCGTGTCCTACGGCAACCGTCCTTGTGGTGTCGCTGTGATAGCCCTCATACACCGCACCTATATCAAAAGTGAAAAAGTCACCGCTCTTTACCTTATCATCAGAGGGAACACCGTGAGGCAGAGAAGTTTTTTTGCCCGTAATCGTTATGAGATCAAATGAAATATCCTCCGCACCGTTCATTTTCATCAAAAATTCAAGACGTGCGGAAATTTCATTTTCGCTTACACCGGGTTTTAGAAAATTAAGCACCTCATTATATGATTTTTCCGTAATGATTTGAGCTTTTTTAATTTTTTCAATCTCATCTGAAGATTTAACTATTCTAAGCCCGTTTATTGCACTGTCAAGGATTGACGAATCGTCACATTCTATGCCGTTTTTATTAAATAATGATTTAAAAGAATTAAACCTCGCAAGGCTTATTCCCAAAGCTTCAAAGTATAAACTTTTAATATTTTCTTCAACTAAATATTTTAACAAATCCTCTGAAAGCTTCTTAAAGCAGACTACATCGATAAAATCAACCTTTTTTTGAGCCGCTTCAATGTACCTGAAATCAACAAACAAATAGGTTTTATCGGCTGTTACAATCATAATACCTTCGCTGTTGAAAAAACCGCAAAGGTATCCTATATTTTTGGAATTTGTTATAAAAAGCGCTTCGGTTTTATCTTTTAACACGGATTTAAGCGAATTAATCCGCTCAATAAAAATATCTTTATTCATTATATCAGACCTTTAAGAGCTTGTATTGCAAGAAAATAGCTGTGCTTTCCAAACCCTGCAATCTGACCTGCACATACAGGAGCAATAACAGAGGTATGCCTGAATTCTTCCCTTGCGTGTATATTTGACATATGAACCTCAATAAAAGGAATTTTAAGACATGCGATAGCGTCACGCAAAGCATAGCTGTAATGTGTCAATGCACCTGCGTTTATTACTACTCCGCAGTATTCATCCTTTGCCGCATGAATTTTGTCAATTAAATCGCCCTCGTGATTTGACTGAAAAACATCAGCCGAAAAACCGTTATTCTGAGCATATTCCTTGATTTGCAATTCAATGCTCTCTGAATTTTCGGTACCGTAAATTCCTTTTTCCCTAACACCTACCATATTAAGGTTAGGACCTAATAATACAAGAATTTTTTTCATAGTATCACCCAGTTAAATAAAATAAAAAGTTTATAAATGGACAAAAAGCGGACAGAATATACTGTCCGCTTGCTAAATTACCTGTATTTGCGTTTGCGAGCTGCTTCGGATTTTTTCTTACGCTTTACGGAAGGCTTTTCATAAGCTTCTCTCTTGCGTACCTCAGCAATAACGCCAGCTCTGGCACACTGCTTTTTGAATCTTCTTAATGCACTTTCAAGTGATTCATTTTCCTTAAGTCTAATCTCTGCCATCTATCTTCCCTCCCATCTGCCGCTTGGCATGGGTACTTTGCATATAATTGCAAAGACTATTATACAATATGTAACTATTAATGTCAATAGAAATGTAGAATTTTAGGAAAAATTAAATTTTAACCAAAGTTTATGGCTTAACAACAAGATTTACAAGCTTTTTGGGAACAACAATTTCCTTAATTATGTTCATTCCGTCAATCGCTTTCTTGACATTTTCATCAGACTTAGCAAGGTTAAGCATTTCATCTTTTTGTGCATTAACAGATATCTGAAGCTTTGCTTTGATTTTGCCGTTTACCTGAACAACAATTTCAACGCTGTCATCAACGCATTTAGCTTCGTCATACTTTGGCCAGCTTGCCTCGGCTAGTATTCCGTCGCCGAGCTTGCAGATTTCATAAACCTCCTCGGTAACGTGAGGAGCAAAGGGGTTGAGAAGAATTGAGAAAATCCTAAGCTCTTCCCTGTTAATCGCTTTTGTGTTTGTGATATCGTTAATAAGCGCCATAAGGGTAGCGATAGCAGTATTAAATTTGATGTTTTCAATGTCATCGCCGACCTTTTTGATTGCCTTGTGGAACGATGTCTCAAGCTCGGGACGAATTTCATCTCCGTCAATAAGCATTGTCTGCAAATTCCAGTAGCGCTCAACAAATCTGCGGCAGCCCCTGATACTCGACTGACTCCAAGGAGCAGCTTTTTCAAAATCGCCTATGAACATCTCATAAAGACGCATTGTATCGGCACCGTACTCCTCAACAATATCATCGGGATTTACAACATTACCTCTCGATTTACTCATCTTCTCGCCGTTTTCACCCAAAATCATACCGTGCGATGTGCGCTTTGCGTACGGTTCGGGAGTCGGGACAACACCGATGTCATAGAGGAATTTGTGCCAAAAACGGCTGTAAAGCAAGTGAAGTGTTGTGTGCTCCATACCGCCGTTATACCAATCTACGGGAGACCAGTACTCAAGAGCTTCTTTTGAAGCAAGCGCTTCATTATTATGAGGATCCATATAACGCAGATAATACCACGAAGAACCTGCCCACTGCGGCATTGTATCTGTTTCACGGTATGCTTTTCCGCCGCAGTGAGGACATGTAGTTTCAATCCAGTCCGTCATTTTGGCAAGCGGAGATTCACCGTTGTCTGTCGGCTCATAAGACTCTACCATCGGAAGTTTCAGCGGGAGTTCACTTTCGTCAATCGGAACATAGCCGCATTTATCGCAGTGAACAATCGGAATCGGCTCACCCCAATAGCGCTGACGAGAGAACACCCAGTCACGAAGCTTATAGTTAACTTTTGTGTGACCCTTTCCCTCTTTAGTCAGCCAGTCAATTATCTTCTTTTTAGCTTCGTCAACCGATAATCCGTCAAGCATACCCGAGTTTACCATAATTCCCGTTGCGCAGTCGGTAAACGCCGCTTCTTCGACGTTTCCGCCCTTTACAACCTCAATGATGGGCAAGTCAAATTTCTTAGCAAATTCCCAGTCTCGTGTATCATGAGCAGGAACAGCCATAATAGCGCCTGTTCCGTATGAAACAAGTACATAATCTGAAATAAAGATAGGAATTTCCTTATTATTTACAGGATTAACAGCCATAACACCGTCAAGCCTTACGCCTGTTTTATCCTTGGCAACCTCTGTTCTTTCAAAATCGGATTTACGTGCAGCCGCAGCCTGATATGCCCTTATCTCGTCAATATTGCCGAGCTTATCCGCCCACTTCTCAATAAGAGGATGCTCAGGTGAAATTACCATATATGTTGCGCCGTAAAGTGTGTCGGCTCTGGTTGTATAAATAGTCAATGTATCGCCCGTTGTAGTTGTAAAGTCAACCTCCGCACCGGTGCTTCTTCCTATCCAGTTAATCTGCTGAGCCTTTACTCTGTCGGGATAATTAACAAGCTCAAGGTCGTTTATAAGCCTGTCTGCATATTCCGTAATCTTGAGCATCCACTGGGATTTTACTTTATGTATAACCTCGCTTCCGCAGCGTTCGCAAACTCCGTTGACAACCTCTTCGTTAGCAAGTACACATTTACACGATGTACACCAGTTTACATTCATCTCTTTTTTATACGCAAGACCCTTTTTAAAGAGCTGAATAAAAATCCACTGCGTCCACTTATAGTAATCGGGGTCGGTCGTATTAATTTCTCTGCTCCAGTCAAAAGAAATTCCGAGCGACTGAATCTGCTTTTTAAATCGGGCAATATTATTCTTGGTTACGATTTCGGGATGAATATGGTTCTTGATTGCGTAATTTTCGGTAGGAAGTCCGAAAGCGTCCCAGCCGATAGGATAAAGAACATTATAACCCTGAAGCCTGCGTTTTCTTGCAACGGTATCAAGAGCCGTATATGGGCGTGGATGCCCAACATGCAGTCCCTGTCCCGAAGGATACGGAAATTCTATCAAGGCATAAAATTTTTCTTTATTGGAATTATCCTCAGCATGAAATACACCTTTATCTTCCCAAATCTTCTGCCATTTTTGCTCTGTTGATTTATGGTTATACTTCAATTTAGTTCCCTCCGTTTAGTCTATTACATCTGAAAGGTCAACGGGATTTCCGTCCTGCCACAAACGGTCAAGGTCATAAAACTCACGAGCCTCGTCAGAAAATATATTTACAATAACATCAACATAGTCAAGCAATATCCAGCTGTTTGAGCGATACCCCTCAATATGGCTTACGGAAAATCCCGCCCGGTCAAGCTTGTACTCAACCTCGTCCGCAAGAGCTTTTACATGAGTTGAGCTTGTACCCGTTGCAATCACCATATAGTCTGCAAGCACAGAAATATCGCTGATTTCTATCACCTGTATATTCAAGCCTTTTTTGCTGCTGATAGCCTTTGCCGCCAACACAGCCTGCTCATATGAATTCATTTACTACTTCCTTTCGCCTGTTTATTCGATACAATTTCGTTATAACAGAACAACTCGTCGGGATGGATTGCAAGCTCACGGGACGCTAAATCGCAAAAAGTAAATTTAAATCCGTAAAGCATTGCTTCCTCAAGACTTTTTCTTGATTTTTTCCGCATGGTCTTAACACCCTTGTATGTTCTTTCCGCCGAAGTATAGTCAGCAATAAAAATTATTTTTTCAAGAAGCGACATACCTGCCCTGCCCGTTGTATGATAACGAATTGCATTGATAATATCGGCATCGTTGATATTTAACTTATTATTTACATAAGCACTCCCGCTTATGCTGTGCCAAAGCTTAGGTGCGTTTTTTTGAGTTTCGTCTAAGATTATACCACTCTCGCTTATAATTTGCAACTGCTCTTCTTTAGGCAGTTCTTTTGTAATGTCATGCAAAACGCCTGCAAGTTCAGCTTTGGTTTCATCTCCGCCGTAACGCTTTGCAAGCTTTACCGCCTCTTTTGAAACATTGATACAATGATTATACCTTTGTTCACTCATCATCGGTTTAATTATTTTCTTATATTCTTCAATATTCATTCCCTGCGCTCCTTATACAAATCATTTTGCTTAATATATTCGTAAACATCTTCATCAATTAAAGGTTCAATATTTTTATCAAAATCAATGTTCTTGCGTATAAAGGTAGAAGAAACAGTTAAAACGGGCTTATCTAAAATTACTGCTCTTGCGCCGAGCGGCTTTAAAACACGCTCATAGTAATCGCTAAGTTGTGCAAAATCAGAAGAATTTCTCGGCACGGCTGCAATAAATGCATTTTTAAATATAATATCTGGATTTTTCCATTTATCAAGCGTTAAAAACATATCCGCACCGACAACAAAGTACAGCGTATCGCTTTTATAAACTGCTTTTAATTCCGACAGGGTTTCATAAGTATAGCTCTTACCCTTTCGTTTGATTTCAATGTCGGATACATAAAAATCACTGTATTTTTTAACCGCGATACGGCACATATTCAGTCTGTCAGCCTCGCTTGCGAGGTCATCCGAAATCTTATGCGGAGGTGTGTATGTCGGTATAAAAATAATCTTGTCAAGCCCTATTTGCTCTTTGCAATATAATGCAAGCAAAATGTGACCGTTATGAATCGGGTTGAATGTACCGCCTATTATACCTATTTTGCTCATGACTTTTTATTTGTCTTGGGCAAAACTATAACGGGCTCGTCCTCGTTTTTACGATAGAGGACAAATTTTGAACCGATAACCTGAACAACATCTGCGCCGCATTTGTCGGCAATAATATCGGCAGCATCTCTTGAGGAATAAGCACTGTTATCAAGCACCTTTCCCTTGATGATCTCACGGGCGGTAAGTGCCGTGTCAGCCTGATTAATTATATTATCGGTTATCTCTCCCTTGCCTAAAATCAAAATAGTATCAATTCTGTTTGCAAGTCCTCTCAAATAAGCTCTTTGTTTACTTGTAAGCATATATAAAACCTTTCAATTATTCTTAGATTTTTCAAAATATTTTTCAAGCTCGGATTTTAATTTTCTCAAAGCCTGTCCCCTGTGACTTACAGCGTCCTTTTCGCTGTCTGAAAGCTGTGCATAACTCTTCCCACCGTACAAAAATATCGGGTCATATCCAAAGCCGCCTTCGCCCTGCGGTTTGTACGCTATACTTCCGTTGCACACGCCCTCAACTTCAATTTTATCTCCGTTTGGAAGAATACAGCATATAGCACAGGTAAAATGAGCTGTTCTGTCATCTTTTGAAACATTTTCAAGTTCCGATAAAAGCTTTTTGTTTTTATCTTCATCAGTTGCGTTTTCTCCCGCATAACGGGCAGAAAACACTCCCGGACGCCCGTCTAATGCATCAACCGACAATCCCGAATCATCAGCCACAGCGGGCATTGATGTTTTCTTAAAGGCAGCTTCCGCCTTTAAATAAGCGTTTTCGGCAAATGTAGTTCCCGTTTCCTCCACATCGTCAAGGCATACTCCCGCTTCTTTTGCAGTTACAGCCTCGATTCCGAGCGGATCTAAAATGCGTTTGAGCTCTTTTAGTTTTTTGGGATTGTTAGTAGCTATTATAAATTTCATATAAATTACTCCGTTTTTGCAAAAAGTGCTTTTGCAAAATCATCTGAATTAAACGGCTGCAAATCGTCAATCTGCTCTCCGACGCCTATAAACTTAACAGGTATACCCAGTCCGTCTTTGATTGCAAGTACAACTCCGCCTTTTGCGGTGCCGTCGAGCTTTGTAAGTACAATACCTGTAATGCCCGTTGCTTCTCTGAACTGTTCAGCCTGATTTACGGCATTTTGACCTGTTGTTGCGTCAAGCACCAAAAGCTTTTCTTTTGCCGCATCGGGAAGTTCTCTGTCAATAATGCGATTTATCTTAGCAAGCTCGTCCATAAGATGTTTTTTGTTGTGCAGGCGTCCTGCCGTGTCGCAAATAATTACATCGGCGTTTCTTGCCTTTGCTGCGGAAATTGCGTCATACACAACAGCGGCAGGATCGCTTCCCTCATTTTGCTTAATGATTTCACAGCCGCTTCTTTTTGCCCATATATCAAGCTGGTCAATGGCTGCTGCACGGAAGGTGTCGGCAGCGGCAAGAATAACCTTTTTGCCGTCTTTTGAAAGACTGTTTGCAAGCTTGCCGATAGTAGTGGTTTTTCCAACTCCGTTTACACCTATAACAAGAATGATTGACGGGCTTGTCGATATGTCAAGCTCTTCACCGCCCTTGAGCATCTGCGAAACAGTTTCCTCAAGAAGTCGGTTTATCTCTTCGGGATCGGTGATACCTTCTTTTTTAACTCTGTCTTTTAGCTCGTCACAGATTTTTTCGGCGGTGTACACGCCTACATCACCCATCACAAGAAGTTCCTCGAGTTCCTCAAAAAGCTCATCGTCAATCTTTGTAAACGACTTTAGCATCGAATCAATCTGACCGACAACGGCGTTTCTTGTTTTTTTAAGGCCTTCCTTAATCTTATTAAAAAATCCCATATGATCAATCCTTTTTATTTCGATTCCATTCCGAGTTTTTCAGCTATATCGGTTGAACGAAGCTCCAAAAGCTTTGAAATTCCCTCGTCCTGCATTGTAACACCGTACAACACATCAGCTTCCTCCATGGTGCCTCTTCTGTGCGTTATTAAAATAAACTGCGTTTTGTCACTGAGTTTGCGAAGATAGCTTGCAAATCTGTACACATTAACATCGTCGAGAGCAGCTTCTATCTCGTCCATAACGCAAAACGGTGCAGGTCTTACTTTCATTATAGCAAAATACAGAGCGATTGCAACCAAAGCTTTTTCGCCGCCCGACAAAGCGTCAAGGTGGACAACAATTTTTCCCGGAGGATGAACAAGTATGTCAATACCGCTTGTAAGTATATTTTCAGGCTCCGAAAGCGACAGCGACGCCGTTCCTCCGCCGAAAAGCTCCTTAAAAGTATAGGTAAAGTTCTTGTTTATTCTGTCAAAGCTCTCTACAAATACCTCTTTCATCTGTTTGGTTAAATCGCTTATAAGACGCTCTATCTCTTTTTTCGATTTTTCAACATCGCTGACCTGCTTACTCATAAACTCATAACGCTCGGAAACCTCTTTATATTCCTCAATAGCCGAAACATTTACATTTCCCAAAGCTTTTATACCCTGCTTTAGCTGCGCAAGCCTTTTTGAAGCCTTATGAGAATCCTCAATATCCACCGCAATCTCCTGTGCTTCGCGCTTTGTAAGCTCGTATTCTTCCCAAAGCTTTGAAATTATCTCATCGTATTGCTTTTGAATATTAATTTTTCTTTCTTCCAGCCTTGACAGCTCCATGCCCGATGCTTCACGCTCGGCAGTTTTACTGCGCTCGGCTGAGCGTATCTCAGCGCTTCTTTTTTCAAGTGCGTCTTTTTTTTCATTGATTAACTCAATCCGACCGTAAAGCTCATTTTGATATGATTCCTTAGAAGAAATTTCATCATTTAAGGCAGCTATTTTACTTTCATAATCCTTGATTTGTTCTTTTATTGATTCAATTTGACTTTGAAGCTCAAGCTTTTTGCGGTTATGGTCAATGCCTGTATCACGCGCAAAAACGATTTCGGAATTTAACGCTTCCACATCTTTTTGAGCAGTCACAATTTCAAGACGGATGTTTTGAAGCGCAGAGGAAAGTTCCTCTCTCTTTTGAGTAAGCTCGGCTCGGCTTCCCGTGAGGGAATTTACTTTTTCCTCGGCAGAAATAATTTTTGAGTTAAGCTGAGAAATTAAATCTTTTGCCTGTGCTCGGCTCTCCTTTAATTTTTCAATTTTATCGCTGCAATCAGATATTTCTAAATCAATATTATTAACAGTTGTCCTGTTATTATTGATTTCTGTTTCACAAGCGCGCTTTTCAGCTTCAATTCTTACAAAGTCCTGCTGTTTGTTTGATATATCCGCTCTTGTGCCGAGAAGCAGCGCTTCGGCTTGTGAGTATTCAGCCGTGATTTGCTCGCTCATTTTAAGAACATCTTTAACTTTTTTCTGCAAATCATCAGTGAGTTTTTTAAGCTGTTCAATTTCAGACGCACGGCTCAAAAGACCCGTATTTCTGTTAAGAGAACCGCCGGTAAACGAACCGCCCGCATTGATGACCTGACCGTCAAGCGTTACTATTTTAAATCTGTAAGAATATTTTTTTGCAATTACAGTTGCACTGTTCAAATCTTCTGCAACCACGATTTTACCGAGAAGAGATGAAAGAATATTTTTATATTTTTCTTCACATGTACAAAGACTGCTCGCAACTCCGACAAAACCGAAACACTCATCTATGCCTCTTTCATTGAGTTCACGGGATTTAATAGTATTGAGGGGCAAAAACGTTGCTCTGCCTCCGTCGTTTGACTTTAGATAACGAATTGCCTGTTTTGCGTCCTCATCGGTATTTACTACGATATTCTGCATTGCACCGCCGAGAGCCGTTTCAATTGCAACGCTGTACTTTGACGGAACAGAAATAACCCTTGACACAGGTCCGCAAATACCGTGAAGTCTTCCTTTATTTGATGCGTTGACAACTACCTTAACACTTTTAGAAAAGCCTTCAAGGTTCCTTTCAAGGTTTTCAAGAAATGCAATTTTACGGAGATGCTCTTTTACATCAAGTGATAGTCTTTCACTTTCAGATTTATATTCGTTTTTCTTTTTTTCTTTTGACGCAAGCTTTATCTCTAAACCGCTTACGGAATTTTTCAGTGAATTTATTTCTTCCTGAGTTTCAGCAAGTTCTTTTTCATACGACTTAAAAATCTTCTCAAGCTCAGAAATCTGCGAAGATTTTTCTTCCTTTGACGCTTTAAGAGTTTCAATTCGCGAATTCAACTCGGTAATAGTGCTCTGTGAAGTCATATCTATAACCCTCGCGTCCGCTGACTGCGATGTAAGCATAGACAGCTGTGAAGTAATCTCCTGGAGTATATCACCGTTTTTGCTTGAATCAATGTTAATCACATTCAGCTCTTCGGAAATTTCGCTGTATTTCTTTTGCTTTTCGATAATTTCCGAATCAAGAACATCAATTTTCAGCTGTGTTTCTGCGATTTTCTTTTCAAGGTCATCGGAACTTTGCTCAGTACTCAAAATTTCACCGTTGATTCGCTCTATGTTCTCATTGCTGTGAAGAATATCATT
>CALYBM010000031.1 GCA_944412525.1 uncultured Ruminococcus sp.
TGAAAGATGGATTCTTTGCAAAAACGTTCCCAGTTTATGAAATGGATGTTAATAAAATGGCTATTCAAGAGCTCCCAGAAGGAATTGGAGAATTATCGGATAGCTTTAGCTTTGGATTTGAAAATACCGGTGTTATGAAAGATGGAGTTATTTACACTCTTAAAACATCTCCAAAATATGATGGACCACAGATTACATTAGGTGACATCATGGAAACAGGGGAGGTCGATGAAGCATATTTTATCCCAGAAGAGAGACTTTATTACACGGATCCATCTGTCACACGATCTGATGAAACTAAAGAAAAGTTACCTAAAGAAAATAGACAAACATGGCAGTATCTAAAGGGAGGTAAAAAACTTTCCAGAAAGTCTAATAATGGACATGAATATGTTTTTTCAGAAGGTGCTATAGAAATGTTGGATAGTTATGATAAACCAGCACGTACTATGCTGACTTCAGAAGGAAGCTTCAGTCGGACGACGCATATCGTAAAGGACAAGAAGACGGGAAGAATCAGGTTGCTGACTGCAGCAGAGACAGAAAGAATCCAGGGGTTTCCAAGTGATCATACAAAGTATTGTCTGGTTGATGGAGATGTTGTTGAAATGCCAGTTAATAAGAGAAGATTTATGATGGGAAATGCGCTCGTTGTAAATTTAATAAAAGACATGGAAAAGACATTAGATAGCATATTTGGAGAAGAATAACTCAAAAGAAAGTGGATTATAAGATGAAAACAATTACTGAGCTAATAGATGAAGGCTATGAAATAAAGAAAAATTTTACAAAAAGTGGATATATGGGAAAATATATATTCTCGGAAAAGTATCAAAATTGGCTTGCATATTGTACGAGATATTTACAAAAATATTATCCGGAAGATTTGCAAAAAGATAGTTTTATTAAAATAGCGCAAGACGCTAATGGCCAGGGTGTGGATGTATTTGATAAACTTGTAGCAATATTAACTGCAATTCAAGAAATACCCCTTAATAATCAAAACAATTATTTGGATATTGATTATATTTTAAAGATGATTTTTGAAAATTTCCATAGATGTGCAAGTTCTCTTCTTAATAGATATGGTAAAAGAGAAACATTAAAAATCAATGATGAATATGATGTTCAGGATTTACTAGAAGGGATTTTAAGATTATTTATTGATGATGTGCGTCCGGAAGATTATGTGCCGAGTTATGCTGGTGGAAACTCGAGAACTGATTTTTATTTACCAAAGTATAATACATTTATTGAAGTAAAAATGACAAGAGAGGGGTTAACTGATAAAGAAATTGGGAATCAGCTTTCAATAGATATTGCTAGATACAGTAGTATGTGTGATACATTGATATGTTTTATATATAATAAAAATGATTATTTGCATAATCCATTTGGTTTAATGAGAGATTTAGAAAAACTTTCATCAAATCGACTAAATATAAAAGTTTATATATCGCCTTTGTAAATTGATTCAGTCAAGCAAAATAGCACTGGCATATCTGTAGTTAACCAAATTGCAAGTGCCATTATTTAGATTGTTCCTTAAGAATAGGAGGTTTGAAAATATGAGTGATATAAAAAATATTTTTGTTTCGCATTATCATACCGATGCGAAAAGAATAGAAGATTTAAAGTCATTGCTTGATATGCATGGCATGACAATGAAAGATAGTTCAATCTATGAAAATAAAAATCCTAATAATGCTCATAATGAAGAATATATAAAATCCATTATTCGACCACGAATTGATTGGGCAGGAACAATGGTGGTGCTGATAGGTAAGGATACGAGTAAAAGTGAGTATGTAAATTGGGAAATAGAACATGCTGCAAGAAAAGGGAAACGTATAGTGGGTGTTTATTTGCCGGGAGAAGGCGATAGTGAACTTCCAGAAGCACTGAATAAATATGGAAATTCACTTCAAAAATGGAACGGAGAAAGTATCATTTTGGGAATTAATGGAGATGACACGTGGAATGGACCTAGCAGGAATTGGGGAACAACAAGGGTAACTTGTTAGAATGGTGGAATGAATAGATGTATTTATATTCATATGTAATTACAAGAGATTATGGCTTTGCGCCTAATCCATTCTGGAATATTTGCTCATTGGCTACATGTAAACCACAAATTCGGGAACGAGCCTTAATAGGGGACTGGATTGCAGGATTTGGAGGAGCAAATACGGCAATATCACATAAAATGGTTTTCTTAATGAGAGTCGATGAAATATGTACATTTGATGCGTATTGGGAAGATCCTAGATTTTTCGTGAAGAGACCACGCTTTGACGGAAACTATCAACAGTGTTATGGCGATAATATCTATCACCATATCGGCAATGAATGGATGCAAGAAAATTCGCATCATAGTTATGTAGATGGAATAAATCAAAATAATCTTTTACATGATACAAGAATAGACAGAGTCTTATTATCATTTTATTATTGGTACTTTGGGGAGAATGCTATAGAACTTCCGGAAAAATTTTCTGAAGCAATTGCTGCTGGAAGACCATATAAAAAATTGTCAGATAATATATGTGCAAATATAGTTAATTGGGTTGGATACCATTACGAAATGGGACAGCAAGGTTTGCCATATAAATGGAATAAATCGGGGCAGTTTGTTAGATTTGAAGGTGAAAGAAAATGATAATAAATACCAAAAGAGATGGATTAAAAAAAACAAAAGTATATGATACATACTGGCAATTTGCTTGCGAACGTCAAAATATTTTTTTGCGTAAATTGATGGGAGATGAATGTAATCTTACGAATGATGCGATTTTGAAGGAATATAAGTTTACAAATGTTTATAGAGCAAGCGATAGGGTAAGTCAATATTTGATTAAAAATGTTATTTATCACAAAGGGTATTCAGAGGAAGACACAGTATTTCGTATTTTGCTGTTTAAAACATTTAACAGTATAGAAACATGGGAAAAATTAGAACGTAATTTAGGGAACCTTAATTATAGAAATTTTGATATTAATCGATATGGAAAAGTATTAAATGATTATTATGATAAGGGAGAAACATTATATTCGGGTGCATATATAATGGCATCAGGGAAGACAATCTTTGGACAAGAGCGTAAATTTATGAATCATTTAATGTTAATAGATTATATGATGAAGAATCATGTGACAAAAAAGATTATTCAATGCCATAAGTTAGAAGAACTTTATAATACGTTATTGACATATCCAACTATAGGTACTTTTTTGGCATATCAATATTCTATTGACATTAACTATTCGGAATTGGTGGATTTTGATGAAATGGAATTTGTAATTGCTGGCCCTGGAGCGAAAGCTGGAATACGTAAATGTTTTAGCAATTCAGAAGACTACTCACAAGAGTATATTATTAGATATATGTGCGAACATCAAAAAGAAGAATTTAGACGATTGGGATTAAATTTTGTGACTCTCTGGGGGCGAGAACTTCAGCTTATTGACTGTCAAAATATTTTTTGTGAAACAGATAAATATTCTCGTGTCAAGTATCCAGATATTTTAGACAGTAACGGACGAACGAGAATCAAACAGAAATATAGGATGAGAAAAGATAGAATAGAATACTTTTATCCACCAAAATGGGGGATAAATGATAAAATAGGTAAAGTTTATGGGAGTAAATGAGTGCGTTTTTGGTAGAACCGCAGATGAAGTATATTGTAATATTTATCAAAAACTTGAGATGTATGGAGAAATTGCTTTTGGACGAAATGGACAAACTAAAGAATTAACTCATGTATGTATGTCTATATCTAATCCAACGCAACGTTGGGTAGAGAGACGGAAACCGACGATAAGTCCTGCTTTTGCAATTGCTGAATTAGTTATGATTATGAATGGTAGCGATGAAGCATTTCTATTAAATGCATGGAATCCTGCACTTCCGAAATATCAGGGGAAATATGACCGGTATCCAGGCGCATATGGGAAACGACTGAGGTATTCTTTTGGATTTGATCAGATAAACAGGGCTTATGATGCTTTGAAAAATAATCCGGAATCAAGACAGGTTGTAATGGAGATTTGGAAACCAGATATAGATCTTCCACAATGTAAGGGGAGACCAAATAATGATGATATACCATGTAATATTTGCTCATTGCTAAAAATCAGAAATGGAAAATTGTTATGGACTCAGATTATGCGAAGTAATGACATAGTATTTGGCTTACCATATAATTTTTTACAATTTACATTTTTACAAGAAATCATTGCTGGATGGTTAAATGTTGAAGTTGGCGAGTATATGCATATTAGTGATAGTTTGCATATGTATGTTGACAATAAATGTTGTATTGACCTTGAGAAAAATGTCCATTTGAATACAGAACAACTGAAATTAGAAAAGAATGAATCAGAAAATGTATTTGGCGAACTATTGTTTCGTATGAAGGAACTTTCTCAAAATGAATGTACAAGTAGGTATATTAAAAGTATTGTTAGAAGTAAATATTTGCCAGAAGCATATCAAAATATGCTAATACTTCTGTGTGAATATATTGCTTATCACCACAATATGGATGACGAGGTAATTCACTGTTGTGAGCAAAATTTTTCTAATACTTTGTATCGAGATTTAATGAAAGAATGGATGAATAAAGAAGAAAGAAATAGACAGTGAAACATTTCGAAAATTATAGGGAGGCAAAGATAAGTGGATATAATAGATTTAGAACTGGATGGTTGGAGTACATTTGTGTTCAGAGTTAATTGGCTGGCTGTTGTTATTGCATTGGTTTTGATATGGGGAATTTCATTTTTGATGAAGCAATGCTTAAAATATGTTAATAAAAAATCACTTACAATAGATGAAGTCAATTTAGGCATAGGAAATAGTAGTGTAAAGATTTCATATAGTAAGAAAGATCAGGAAATAGCTTATAAAATATGGGTGGAATTAAGTACTAGAAAAATAGGGTTGCGTTTTGATAAAGAGAATGATGTGATAAAGGAAGTATATGATTCGTGGTATACGTTTTTTGAAACAGCAAGAGAATTATTGAAAGATATTCCTGGAAATAGGATTCCGTATTCTGGTGATTTGATAGAACTTACTGAAAAGGTTTTGAATATAGGGCTTCGTCCGCATTTGACAAAATGGCAAGCTAAATATCGAAGGTGGTATGAGGAAGAACTAAAGAGAGATAGTGGAACGCCTCAGGATATCCAAAAGAAATATCCTGAATATAACGCACTTGTAGAAGATTTACTAGAAACTAATGAAAAAATGATTGAATATAAAAAATTGATGAAGAGAATAGCCTTTGGCAGTGAATGTCATGATGAGTATTAATATATTATAAGAGAAAAGGATGTCATAAAATTTCTTAAAGATAAAAGCTTTTTCGACTTCGGTTATGAGAAGATGTCACTGTTAGAAGAAGAGAAGATAGATTTTCTTATACAAATTGTGTGTAGTTAATATAGAAGAAGCTGTAATGTGCAGGAGAAATATTGATGAAAATTATGATTATAGGCGGTAAAACTGAACATAATGAAAGTTGGGAAAAAATAAAAGAAGCTTGTATAGAAATAGGAAAAATATTACGACAGAAAAATCATACATTAGAACTTTGCAGTCCATTTGAAGATAGTGCTGATTATTGGGTGCTAAAAGGATATTGTTCAGATAGCTGTTCTTGCACGACCGTAAATTACCATTATGTTAAATTGGATTCAGTGGACCGTAAATTACAGCTTTTAGAAAACAAATATTTGAAAATAAATAAAGTCCCTATTATTGTGAGTAAAAGTGAAGAAAAAAGCGATATGCAATATGCATGGTTGTTCTGTCAATTAGAGGCATTGGAATGCTGCCAATGTGTTTTAGCCATTGGCGGGAAAAATACTGGCTCAGCAAATATGCTACTTCGTTTTGCAGAAGGTAAAAGGAAATTAGTTATTCCTTTTACTATAGGAGACGGTGCGGCTATGCGTGCATACGAACGTAGAGAATTTCAATTAAAAGATAAATTGGGAAATGAGGTTTATTATTTAAATAGTATAGCTCACTTTGGATGTATTATTGATAAAATAGACGAAAGCGACATGAAAAAAAGCAATGATATAGGTGAGCGAAAAATATTTATTAGTTATGCTCGAAGAAGGCCTTGCGAAGCAGATTATATTGAAACGTTGCTTAGAAGAAGAGGCGTATCTGTATTTCGTGATGAGAGTGAATTTGGAGCAGGAAAAGAAATACCTGTGCAGATAGAAGAAAATATTTATAAGTCAAATACATTTATAGCTGTTTATTGTGCAGAGTATGCATGTAGTCCATGGTGTTATGATGAACTTGAGCTAGCATTAGACTTAAGAGAAAAAGGCCAGATAGAGATTTGGATTTTGTGTATAGATGATACAAGAATTGTTTCAAAAAGAGCTAGAAATATGGTCTTTTATCAAGTAAAAAGTCGTGAGGAAATAGAAGGCAAGATAGTATCACTGTTGTCCTAATCATAGAAAAAGAAGTATATGAAATTTAAGTTGAGCATTTTATGGGGGGATATTAAATAAAAAATGACTGATTATGAAAAATGTTAGTATTAGCGAATCGTTTATTAAGGTGAATAAAAATGGTGGCTACATTTTGGCTACAATAATTAGGCGAATGAGTTATATAATTTGCATTTTATTATGATTGAATGCACAAAATACGAATTAAAAAATACATATATTGAACTTTGATACGACTTAAAAAGTCGAGTTCGTATATTAGAAAGCCAAACTGATTAATATCCCGGGCACTTATCAGCACCCGGGAATAAGAGAGGTGTCCTCAATCGCTGTGAGATGCTCTGGGTTTGTAACGTATTTGCAACAACTT
>CALYBM010000032.1 GCA_944412525.1 uncultured Ruminococcus sp.
CTGTTGTAATTGTAATTATGAACAACAGCGTTTTGGGCATGGTAAGGCAGTGGCAGAAGCTGTTTTACTCAAGCCGCTTTTCACAGACAGACCCGCACAGGGCAACGGATTTTATAAAGCTTGCAAATGCGTTTGGAATTGACGGAATGAAAATCACAAACCCCGAGGAAATTAAGCCCGTTTTACAGCAGGCGTTTGACCTTAAAAAGCCTGTTGTGGTCGAGTGTGTAATAGACCCAGACGAAAATGTTCTTCCTATGATTCCTCCGGGAAAAACCGTGAACGAAATTATAACTGAAATGTAATTGCTTTTAAGGCAGGCTGTTAGCTTTCTGACGCCTGCCTTACAGTATAGATACGGAGATTTATTATGACAAAAGGTGAAATTGCAAAGCAAAATTTTGAAAGCGGCTTAAACTGCTCACAGTCGGTTCTGCTTGCTTTTTGTGACGAACTCGGCTTTGACAGGGAAAGTGCAATGCTTATTGCCGCCCCTTTCGGCGGAGGAATGGGAAGACTGCGTGAGGTCTGCGGAACGGTAAGCGGAATGTATATGGCACTGGGACTTGCATCACAGGGAAAATCAAAGGCAGACCTTTACAAAGATGTGCAGGCTCTTGCGGATAAATTCAAGCAGGACAACGGTTCTGTAATCTGCCGCGAGCTTCTCGGCCTTCGCATCAAAGGCAAGGATTCTCCCATTCCCGAAGAGAGAACCGAATCCTATTACAAATCACGCCCCTGTTCAGAACTTTGCCGCTACGCTGCAGATTTGCTTGACGAGTTTTTGAAAAACAAAGGAGTTTGCAATGAACAGCAAAGCAATTAGGCTTCTTGCTCTTGACCTTGACGGAACATCGCTTACAGACAGCAACACGCTCTCGCCCTCGGTAAAGCTTGCTATAGAAAGGGCAGTACAAAGCGGAATTGAGATTGTCGCCGCAAGCGGCAGACCGTACGCTTCAATGCCGGGCAGTATCCTTGAAATCGAGGGTATTAACTACGCCGTCACATCAAACGGTGCGGCTGTTCACGATAAAACAGGCAGGCGTGTCCGCTCATGTACAATGAAAAAAAGCGATGTGCAATCTATTCTCGAAATGACGGCAGAACACGACCTGATTTTTGAGGCGTTTGTGGAAGGACTTACCTACACGGACAAAAGGTATGTCGAAAACCCCAAAAAATACGGCTGCAGCGACGCCTATGTTGACTATGTAAGAGCGTCGCACGGTCATATTGAAGATATGAGAGCGTTCATAATAAATCACATAAATGAACTTGACAGCGTAGAAATCGTGTGTACCGACAAAGCACTCAGAACTAAACTGAGAACACTTGCAGAAAAGAATTTAAGCGGTGTTTTCGTTACTTCATCGTCGGAAAATTTTATTGAATTTATGGACAAAGATGCAACCAAAGGCAATGCGGTAGGCTTGGTTTGCAAAAACCTTGGCATAAGCCTTAATGAAACCTCTGCCTGCGGAAACGCCGACAACGACGCCGATATGATAAAGCAATCGGGACTCGGTGCGGCGGTAGAAAACGCAACAAGGCTTTGTCTTGACTGTGCGGACATAATTGTCCCCTCAAACAACAAAAACGGCGTTGCACGGCTGATAGATATAATACTTGACAGAAACAAAAACGGCTGACTTTATAAAAGGTCAGCCGTTAAGCTTTTTATTCGCTGTATTTTCGGTATTAGTATTATTTTTCGGTTATCATTTCTATACCCTGCTCTAAATTATCGTAGCTTATCATACCAACGGCATAGGTAACAAAATTTCCGTCGCTGTCAATGAAAAATGTCATCGGCAGTGAGCTTGCACCGTAGGTATAAGCGGCGTTTCCCTCGGTGTCATACAGCACGGGAAATGTGTAGCCCTCTTCATGAATAAACTTTTTAGCCGCGTCAAGCGATTCACGGTCGCTTGTCGTCATATTTACCATCAAAAACTGAACATCCTCATATTCTCTGAACGCGGTTTCAAAGTGCGGCATTTCGGATTTACACGGAGGACACCAGCTTGCCCAAAAATTAACCACAACAGGCTTGCCCCTGTAATCAGACAGCTTTACCTTGTTTCCGTTTTCGTCAACCACCTCAAAATCGGGTGCCGCATTGCTTGTTTGGCTCTGAGAGCCGCTCGGCTCCGTTTGAACGCTTGTGATGTTTTGAGGGTTGTACTCGTCACTAAGCACCGTGTACAAATACGCCGCCCCCGCAAACAGCAGTACAAAAACCGCCGCTGCTATTATCCATAATTTGCTCTTTTTCATTTTAATACACGCCTTTCATAAGTTACTCTATTCCGCTTATGACAGCAGCGAAAGCAGTCTGCCCAAAAGACCTGTCATCATCAGAATTCCGACAACTACGAGAATTGAACCGCAGATTATATTAATCACCCTGTAATGCCTTTTTATAAAGTTAAAGGCACTCTTTAGCTTTTCTATAAGAAGTGCGCTTACCACAAAAGGAACTCCCAATCCAAGTGAGTAAACCAAAAGCATTATAACACCCGTAATCACCTGTCCCTGCTGTGACGCAAGCATAAGTGCAGAGCCCAAAAACGCCCCCACGCACGGTGTCCATCCGATTGAAAACACCATTCCGAAAAGCAGTGACGAAAAAAATCCGAGGCTGTCTTTTTTTACCGACTTGCTCATTCCGTTAAAAATACCGATTTTAAAAACTCCGAGAAATTCAAGGCCGAACACCAATACGACAAGTCCCGTTACAATATTAACAGCCGTCTGATACCTGCTGACAAGTCCGCCGAGCGTTCCCGCAAGAGCACCCATAAGCACAAATACAATCGTAAATCCCAAAACAAACCCAAGGGCGTTTTTCAGCGTTTTTGAAGCCGACTGCTCTCCTCCTCCCGCAAAATACGAAACATATACGGGAAGCATTGGCAAAAGGCACGGTGAAATAAATGTTATAAATCCTTCTAAAAATGCAATAAAATACTGCATATTTCCTCCTTATACCGTTTGTCCTCTGTAGGAGTTTATTCCGCCGATATTTTTTTACCCTTGTATAGCCTTTTTCAGCAAGAAATTTCTCTGCTTGTGCACTTCTTGCTCCGCTCAGGCAGTGCACAAATATCGCCGTGTCCCTTACGGGGACTTTTTCATCTATGAAGTCAAGCTCATCAAGCGGCAGATTCACACTGCCGGGTATATGATAATCATCATACTCTTCTTCGGTGCGTACATCAAGCAAGACCGCGTTCTTTGTCTGCTTCCACTCCTCGACACCTTTGTTTATATCGTTAAAATTTAAAAAACTCAAAAACATATTCATTCCGCCTTTTCTTCTTTATTTGATTATATTTTATCCGTTTTTATAAATAATTCCGTGACTTAATCACAAAACAAGGTTTTAAATATACTTTTTAAGTTTTATTTGGTTATATCCGTTCATATTCGGTTTTTTCGGGCTGAAAAAACGGGCGACAACCATAACTGCTGCCGCCCGTATATGCTTTTATTCACTCCGACCGCCAAAGCTCGACGCTTTACAAAAGCTCGCTTACATCAATGCGTTCATAAGAAAAACCGTTTAGCGTCAAAGTATCTCCGTCAACCTTGTATTCATACTCGTCTGACATTTCGCCCTCCATGCTGTAATCGGCTGTCAGGACGGAATCTTCTGCCGAATACGCGGCATATGTAAACATTGTATTGTACTGATTTTGATACATCAGGCCGCTTTCGTCAAAATAAAAATACTCTTCGTCCTCCGACTTCCACGCGCCTACCAAATTTTCATCGACCTTTGCGTCGTTAAGCTCGGGCTTGCAGTTAAAGTTTTCAATTCTCTGCATCGTAAGCTTCGAGTTGTCATCGGTTTTTGTCAGGGTAATTTTTGACTTGTCATCGGTTATACTGTAGGTGTATTCACCGTTAATGCCGAACAGCATTTGCGATGTAAAGGTTTTTTTGCCGTTTTCTTCTTTAATTTCATACTTTGCGTAATAGCCCGCGTTGTCAATGGCAAGTGCCCCCTTGCCGTCTCCGTTAAAGCAAAACGCAAAGTGTTCAAACTGTGAGCCTGTGCCGTCTACTATTTTCCACGCACCGACAAAATCATCTCCGTTTTCATAAACGCTCGCAAACGGCAGCTCGCTCTCACCAAAGCTTAAATCTGTTCCGTTTTTCTCCGTTGATGACTGAGTATCGGACTGAGCGGCTTGAGTTGTTTGGCTCGTTTGGCTGGTATTGTTCGACGAATTTTCGCCGTCGTCGCCGCAGCCCGAAAAAAGAGCCGTAACTGCAAGCAGCAAAGCCGAGGCAATATATATCTTTTTCATAATAAGTATCCTCCGAACAGTTTTACAACACGGCAAAACCCGACTTGCGGGATAATACCGATAGAATAATTTTATATTTTAAATACCACGATGTCAACCCAAAAAATTATTGTATAAAATTTAATTTTTTTATTGCGAAAACACAAGCTATTTGATATAATAAAAGTTAATAAATTAGAGATTTAAAAAATTTGTAAGATGGAGGAGAATTATGCTGAATACTAACTATAATGAAAAATTCGGCAAAGAAGGACTTACCTTTGACGATGTTCTTCTTATACCGGGTGAATCTGATGTTGAGCCTAAAAATGTTGATGTTTCAACGCACCTTACCAAAACTATCAAACTCAACACGCCTCTGATGACAGCCGCTATGGACACTGTTACCGAAACTGCAATGGCTATTGCAATCGCAAGAGAGGGCGGCGTCGGCATTATTCATAAAAATATGTCAATAGAGCAGCAGGCAGATCAGGTTGACAGAGTAAAAAGAAGCGAAAACGGCGTTATTGTAAATCCGTTTTTCCTCTCACCCGAAAACACCGTAAGAGATGCAGACGAGCTTATGGGCAAGTACAAGATTTCGGGCGTGCCTATCTGCAAAGACGGCAAGCTGGTGGGTATTATCACAAACCGTGACCTCCGTTTTATGACAGGAGCAGATTTTGCGCAGCCTATTTCCGCTGTTATGACGCACGAAAACCTTGTTACCGCTCCGGTAGGCACTACGCTTAAACAGGCACAGGAGATTCTTCGCAAACACAGAATCGAGAAACTTCCTATCGTCGGCAACGATGGAAGCCTCAAGGGCCTTATTACAATAAAAGATATTGAAAAGAGCGTTCAGTATCCAAATTCTGCCCGTGATGACAAGGGCAGACTCATATGCGGTGCGGCAATCGGAGCAACCGCCGATGTACTCGACAGAGTTGCGGCTCTTGTTGAAGCACAGGTCGATGTTGTTGTTCTTGACTCGGCTCACGGTCACAACTCAAATATTGTAAACTCTGTTGCAAAAGTTAAAAAGGCTTATCCAAACCTTCCTCTTATTGCAGGTAACATCGCAACCGCAGAAGCTGCAAAAGCTCTTATTGACGCGGGTGCAGACGCTGTTAAGGTAGGTATAGGCCCCGGCTCAATTTGCACAACAAGAATAGTTGCAGGAATCGGCGTGCCGCAGATAACTGCTATTTACGATGCGGCATGTGAGGCTGCAAAATACTCAATCCCGATAATCGCTGACGGCGGCATCAAGTACAGCGGCGATATTGTTAAGGCACTTGCCGCAGGCGGTAATGTTGTTATGGTCGGATCACTCGTTGCAGGCTGCGAGGAAAGCCCGGGAGAAAACGAAATCTATCAGGGCAGACAGTTCAAGGTTTACAGAGGAATGGGAAGCCTCGGAGCAATGGGCAAGGGCAGTGCCGACAGATACTTCCAGGCAAGCAACAACAAGTATGTTCCCGAGGGCGTTGAGGGCAGAGTGCCGTACAAGGGTATGCTTTCAGACACTATCTATCAGCTCATGGGCGGCTTGCGTGCAGGTATGGGCTACACGGGCTGTGCTACTATCGAAGAGCTTCACAGCAAGGCAAGATTTGTACAGATTTCGGGTGCAGGTCTGCGTGAGAGCCATCCGCACGATATTCAGATTACAAAAGAAGCTCCCAACTACTCATACAACTGCAACTGACCGTAAGTAATTTTTATACAGAATTTTGCATACAGTCAGAGTGAGAAAGTAAATAAAAATTTTAAATTTCAGCCAAGCTGATGCGTATAAATTCAGCTTGGCTTATTAAAATAAAAATAATACTGTAAAGGGTGTGCTTAAATGTACAGACTCGGAATTGACCTCGGCGGCACTAATATCGTAGCCGGCGTAGTTGACGAGGACTACAAAATTATTTCCAAGGCGTCCTGCAAAACAGCGGTTCCTCGCCCCGAAAGCGAAATTTGCGACAGCATGGCGGAGGTTGCAAAAAAAGCAATCGAAAAAGCAAAGCTTACAATGGAGGATATCGACTCAATCGGTATCGGAGTTCCGGGTGCCGTAAACCCGAAAACAGGCGTAATCGAATACTCGGCAAATCTTTTCTTCCATAACTGGGAAGTTGTGGAAATGATGGAGGAGCGACTCGGCAAAAAGGTAAGAATCGAAAACGACGCGAATGCCGCCGCTTTGGGAGAATATCTTGCTGGCAGTGCAAAGGGTGCAAAAAACGCGGTTGCAATTACACTCGGCACAGGCGTCGGCGGTGGAATTATCATAAACGGCAAAATCTACAGCGGTTCTAACTTTGCGGGTGCCGAGCTCGGTCACATGGTTATTGTAAAGGACGGCAAGGAATGTGCCTGCGGAAGAAGAGGATGCTGGGAAACCTACGCTTCGGCAACAGGTCTTATTAACCTGACAAAGCAGAAAATTCTCTCCGAAAAGCTTGAATTCAGCTATATGCTCAAACTTTGCGACGGCGATATAAACAAGGTAAGCGGAAGAACGGCTTTTGACGCGATGCGTGACGGCGACCCAACCGCAAAAGCCGTGGTTGAGGAGTATATCAGCTATCTTTCATGCGGTCTTGTCAATATTATCAACATCTTCCAACCCGATGTTCTTTGTATCGGAGGCGGAATTTCAAACGAGGGCGAAAATCTGCTCGCTCCCGTCCGTGCGTATATTGAGCGTGAACGCTATACAAAGCACAACGATAAGCAAACCTTGGTTTGCACCTGCACTCTCGGCAACGACGCAGGCATTATCGGTGCGGCTTACCTTGACTGACAGCATTTATAAGTCGGCAAAGAGTACACGCGCCTGATTAACAGCTTTAAAATAACCGTTGCGATACAACACGGTTTATGCGTTTTCTTACGGTTTTTACAGAAAGACAGTACAGCATGGTACAAATAAACTTTGATTTGTTTAAAATAAATTTTAATTAACGGGACGAATTTTTCTGTCCCGTTTTTTATTTCTTACATTAATTTAATTTTTGCCGCACAAATAATACAATGTTTTTATTTTATGCAATTATTGTTTACATTTTTTGCTTAATATGGTAAGCTTTATCAAAATCATACATAAAATCAGGAGGGCATTTATGTTAAAATTTACACGCAGTGTGTTGTGCACCTTGCTTGCGGCTTTGCTTTTATGTGCAACGGTTATTACCGCAGGAGCACAAACAGAAATTGAGGATGAATACCGGTACACTATAACAGACAGCAGCGGAGAATATGTTGATGAGGATGTATTGTGGTCCTACGATTCCTCGGATTCTTCAATTTTGAGCGAGTGTTCATATGGTTTGAATCCGGGCACCTACACAATTACCGTAACAAATGAAACTACGGGAGAAGAATGCGCTTCAACCGAATGGACATTTACAAGCGAGGATATCGGTGTCTATACCGATGTTTTAATAAGCTACAACACCGTTACGGGCGAACTGATTGTTGAAAATTTAGGTAATTCAGAAACACTTGAATCCATGTACACATACACCGTTACTGACAGCAACGGCAAAGTGTTTGACAGCGGTTATCTTTCTTACGATTACTTTGAAAAAGATTATCCGTTCTATACCTATGTCAGTGCACTTGCACAGGGCACATACACAATAACGGTTACTGATGCTGAAACCGAGCAAGAGTGTGCGTCGGTTGAGTGGACATACTCAGATGATCTGCCCGATTATTATCAGGACATTTTAATCAGCTACAACTCACAGTTAAACGATATTAAGATAGAAAAAATTTATGACAGCTATTATATTGACCCTGCAAATTTCCGCTACTCCTACAGCATTAAGGACAGCGACGGTGTTGAAGTAGACAGCGACTGTTTGTGGTATGATGAAGAACAAACCGATTATCCGTACGCAAATATGTCGGGTGCACTTGAGCAGGGCAACTATACTGTTGAGATAATCAACAATACTGACGAATCTGTCGTTGCTTCCACAGTTTTCAGCTTTACTTCAAGCGACTATTATGAATACGGCTTTGTTTATATTTTGTACAATCCCGATACAAATGAAATTATAGTTGATACTCCCGATGATCCGGATACAGAAAACCTTGTTATGCTGTTTGTTGAAAACGCTGATACCGAGGAACTTGTTTTCACAGATCTTATGGAGCAGTACGACGAAGACGGCGATGTGTTCTATTCTCTTGTAAGCGACCTTGGTGCAGGCAACTACAATTTTTATGTAGTTTCGGACGGCGGCTATGTAACTCAAACAAGCTGGGAGTGTGTTCCCGCTGACGGCAAATCTGCCGATGTTGAGGTATTCTTCACTATTTCATCTGACGAAATAGTTGTAAGTGCTTTGGAAGATGAAGACATCACAGAACCCACTGATCCGACTGATTCCGAAGACAAGACAGAGCCGACAAAGGATACAAAGCCCACCGAGCAGAACAGCACTTCATCAAACGGTGCAACAAAAGACACTGCTTCGGGCGGAGCTGTTCAGACAGGCGGCAATTCATACGCAGCAGTAATGCTTGTTGTATTGTCAGCGGCTTGTGTGTTTGTTTTGTTTGCACGCAGAAAATCTGAACTTAACAAATAATTAGGATAAGAATTACACAATTTTTTATTAAACAGATTTACTCTTTGTTTAGTTAATTATATGTTATTTGTTGCAAAGGAAAAGCGGCAGCCTCGGCTGTCGCTTTTTCTTTTGCTGTAATTTGATGTTATATTAAACAGTAAATTAAAATGTTTTTAACTTTTTATTGCCGTCAGCAAAATACAATCATATATCAAAATATGAAGTATAATTTTATGCAGTAAAATCAACTTTAAAAAGAGCAAAAAGCTCTAAAAACGCTTTTATATCAATCATAAATATTCTCCCCTCTGTATCTGGCAATAGCCGCAACATCCTTATCGCCCCTGCCCGAGAGATTTACAACAATAATTTTGTCCTTATCCATTGTCGGTGCAAGCTTTATGCAGTGAGCAACCGCGTGAGCGCTTTCTATGGCGGGGATAATACCCTCCGTTCTTGAAAGATATTCAAACGCCGAAACTGCTTCTTCGTCTGTTACGGGAACATATTCAGCCCTGCCCGTGTCGTGGAGGTTTGCGTGTTCGGGTCCGATACCGGGGTAGTCAAGTCCTGCGGAAATTGAATATACGGGAGCTATCTGACCGTAGCTGTTCTGACAGAAGTACGATTTCATACCGTGGAAGATTCCCAAAGTACCGTTTGCAATTGTTGCGGCGTTTTTAGGATTATCAACGCCCAAGCCTGCCGCCTCACAGCCGATAAGACGCACATCTTTGTCTTTTATAAATTCGTAAAAAGCACCCATTGCGTTGCTTCCGCCGCCTACGCAGGCCATTACAACATCGGGAAGCTTGCCTTCTTTTTCAAATAGCTGCTGTTTGATTTCTTTTCCTATTACGCTCTGAAAGTCCCTTACAACCGTCGGGAACGGATGCGGTCCCATTACAGATCCCAGCACATAGTGCGTATCCGAAATTCTGCACGACCATTCTCTCATCGCCTCGTTTACCGCGTCCTTAAGAGTCATCGTACCTGTTTCAACGGCGTTTACCTTTGCGCCCAAAAGCTTCATTCTGTAAACATTAAGAGCCTGACGGATTGTGTCCTCCTTGCCCATAAATATTTCACATTCAAGTCCGAGCAAAGCCGCAACCGTAGCTGTTGCCACTCCGTGCTGACCTGCACCCGTTTCGGCAATAACACGGGTTTTGCCCATTTTCTTGGCAATAAGGCACTGACCGATACAGTTATTTATCTTGTGAGAACCCGTGTGGTTTAAATCCTCTCTTTTGAGATATATTTTTGCACCGCCCAAATCCTTTGTCATTTTTTCTGCAAAATACAGGCGTGACGGTCTGCCTGCGTATTCACGCATAAGCGTGTCAAGCTCAGAAACAAACTCAGGATCGTTTCTGTATTTGTTGTACGCCTCTTCAAATTCATTTATTGCATTCATCAGTATTTCGGGAATAAACTGCCCGCCGTGAATTCCGAATCTACCCTTTGACATCTGTATTACTCCTTTTATTATAATTAGCTTTAAAATAAACAAAAAAGACCTTTGCCCCACAAGGGACAAAAGTCTTAAACAACAACTTCTGCGGTACCACCCAAATTGACGATAAACCGTCCGCTCAAACAGCATACTTACATATGCCTCCTGCTGTAACGGTCAGGCTCCGTCGGAAACTACTTGCACGCTCAGCTCAAACACCTCAACGCACGCTTTCGGTCCGCCCTCACAAGTCCATTCGGGTAAATCTCCGTCATCGGCTCGCACCGCCCGCCGACTCTCTGAAAACCTTGATAAATCCTACTATTCTTGCTCACAGGTTTAATCTATTGCATTCATTATATTCTCCTTTATCGGATTTGTCAACCGTTTAATTTTAAATGACATAATTTTAAAGTATTTTGAAAATATTACCGCATTATTTGACAAAAAGCAAAGTGCATTTACTTATTTTCTTAAACTGAAAAATAATTAACAAAATACTTGACGAAATCTGAAAATTAAGATATAATGCTATATTGCAAGGTTATATTTTGAAGGGAGGTTTTCACGCTATGTTGAGAACATATCAGCCAAAGAAGCTCCACAGAAAGAAGGAGCACGGTTTCAGAAAGAGAATGGCTACAGCTAACGGCAGAAAGGTTTTAGCAAGAAGAAGAGCTAAGGGTAGAAAAAGATTGTCTTACTAAGACAAAACACCGCACAATTTTATGACAAAACCGATAGTAATGTGGTTGTGTCTTAAGAAAAGGACCACTTTTTCGGTGGTCTTTCTTTTTTGGCGTGGGTATTTTGTTTGGTGGTTTAAGGTTTTATGAGCGAATATATCACTTTAAAGGAAAACAGGGATTTTTCCCGTTTGTACAAAAGGGGAAAATCCTTTGTAAGTCCCGTTGTTGTAACTTATGTAATGAAAAATAAAAGCAATAACCTGCGTTTTGGGATTACTACGGGCAAAAAGGTCGGCAACGCCGTGAAGCGTTCAAGATCAAGGCGTGTAATCAGAGCAGCGTATTATGAGCTTTATCCCGACTTAAAAAAAGGCTACGACTTTGTTTTTGTTGCAAGGGGCAAGACCCCTTTTGTTAAATCCACCGTCGTTTCGGACGCAATAAAAAAGCATATGAAACAGGCAGGGGTTTTAAACTGAGCCTTATAATACTTATTTATATGCAAGGTACATAAATGAAAAAGATTCTCATTACGCTTATCAAATTCTACCAAACCGCCGTATCTCCTCATTTGGGAGCTAACTGCAAGTATATTCCCACTTGCTCGCAATACGGAATCGAGGCAATAGAGCGTTTTGGTGCGTTTAAAGGCTTTTGTTTGACCGTATGGCGGATTTTACGCTGTAACCCTTTTTCCAAGGGCGGCTATGACCCTGTCCCCGAAAAAAGGACAGGCAAAAGAAATTAGCAACACGCATATTGTATTTGCCGTGATTGCACAATATACTCAAAAGTGAGGTAACAATATGCAAATCTTCGGATTTCTGGGAAGCTTTCTGGGCTACATTCTCTGGGCAGCTTTCTATGTACTAAGAGATTTCGGACTGTCTATTATTGTATTTACTATTATAGTTAAAATTGTCCTGTTTCCTTTTTCTGTTAAACAGCAAAAGTCAATGGCAGGCACTGCGAGAATGTCAAAGAAGCAAAAGGAGCTTCAGGAAAAGTACGCAAACAACAGACAAAAATATCAGGAGGAGCTTTCAAAGCTCTATGAAAAAGAGGGCATTAAGCCCATGGGCGGCTGTCTTACAACCGTTGTTCCTCTGCTTGTAATTCTGGGAATTTTCTATGCGGTTGCATATCCGCTTACAAATACTCTTCACCTCAATTCCGAGGATGTAAACAATGCGATTTCTTATATCAACACAATTCCCGGATATACCGCAAGCGTAAATCCTACTTATCAGGAAATCAGCCTTCTTAAAATTTTCCCCAATATTATGAACACCGAGGCGATTCAGGGTATTTTCAACGCTTCCGAAATTTCCACAATACAGATGTTTACCGCAGGCTTTAACACATTCGGCGTTGATTTGCTTGCAATACCCAAGGATTTCGGTTTATTATCTTGGTATATCCTTTTCCCGGTACTCTGTTTTGCATCGAATATCGGATCTCAGTTCGTTATGACAAGAATAAACGGCAACCAGCTTGCACAACAGCAGGGCTGTATGAAAGTTATGCTCTATGTTTTGCCGCTGTTTTCCGCATATATCGCATATTCCGTGCCCGCGGCAGTTGCGTTCTACTGGATTATTTCGGCACTTATAAGCCTTGTACAGTCAATCGTGCTCGGCAAGATTTTCAGTCCCGCACAGCTTACGGCAAATTCAGAGGCAAGACACGCTGCACTCTTGTTTGAAAACGAAGCAAAAGTTCCTTATGTTTACGCTCCGCACGAGCTTAAATCGGGCGAGGGTACAAACTCAAAAAAGAAAAAGAAGAAATAATTTTAATATAAATTTGCGGCTTTTGCCGTGAATATTAAATGAAATAAAGGTGAAAAATCGTGGTAAAAGAAGTAATCGGCGTCGGCGAAACAGAGCTTGAAGCTCTTAATGACGCAAAAAAACAGCTTGGTCTCAGCGACACGGACGAGGTCGAGTTTGAGCTTATTCAGCGTGCCGAAAAAAAGAAATTCGGTCTTTTCGGCGGCTCTCCCGCAAAGGTTAAGATAACCTTAAAGTCTTCTCCTGCCGAAAAAGCAGAGGAGTTTTTGAGAAAGGTTCTTGACAGAATGAATCTTTCAGATGTTGAAATTGAGAAAAAAGAAGTTGAAAACGGAATTGAGTTTAATCTCACAGGCGAAGATGTAGGCTTTGTTATAGGAAGAAGAGGAGAAACCCTCTATTCGCTTCAGTATCTTACAAGCCTTGTCGCAAATCACGCAGACAGCGGATATTTTAAGGTTACTATTGATACGGGCAATTACAGAGAAAAGAGAGAGAAAACTCTTGAAATTCTCGGCAGAAAGCTCGCATTTAAGGCCGTTAAAACAGGCAGAAAAACAAACCTTGAGCCTATGAACCCGTATGAAAGAAGAATCATTCATACGGCCGTTCAAAAGGTAAACGGTGCAATTTCATGGAGTGAGGGCGAAAACGCCAACCGTCATGTTGTTATCGGACCCGATCCAAAGGTTAAGCCTAATTTCCGCAAGGGCGGTTACAACAGAGGCAAAGGCGGCAGACGCCCGTACAACTCTGACCGCACGGCAAATCCTGCTCCTGTTGATCCCGACAGAAAGCCTCTCAACGAAGGCAACGGCACCGGTCTTTACGGCAGAATAGACAAATAATCAAAAGGGCGGATTTATTCCGCCCCTTTTTTGATTTTTAGTAAATTGCTCGAAAACGGTCGGGCAAAGAAGATTTGATAATATTAACCTGTCTGCTCGAATTGCGTGTCGAGGCACTCGACTTTTTGTGATTACTTGAAATATAACTTTTTTAAATTTCGGATTATCTAAATTCATTGCTCACAAAAAGTTGAAACCGCTTGTAAAACTTTTTGTAACGCAACTCGGCAAAACAGTTTTCCGGTAATGTTTTATATTTGTCAAAACCTTACCACGATTAATTCAGATGAATTTTATTATATATACATATCGTTAAACATCAGCCCAAACAGAAAAATACAGAGGTAATTATAATGAGTGAAAAAACCGTTGCGGCAATAAGCACCGCACAGGGCGAGGGCGGAATCGGCGTAATCAGGATTTCCGGCGATGACGCACTTGAAATTGCCGATAAAATATTTAAAAATATAAACGGACGAAAAATAACCGAGATGAAAGGCTACACGGCGGCTTTCGGCAAAATTTGTAACAACGGCGAAGAAATTGACGAAGCAGTTGCTCTCGTTTTTCGCGCTCCCAACAGCTATACGGGCGAAGATGTCGTTGAGCTTTCCTGCCACGGCGGAGTTTTTATTACAAAACAGGTTCTGCGTGCCGTACTCTCGGCAGGCGCCGTTCCCGCACAGGCAGGCGAGTTTACAAAAAGAGCCTTTTTAAACGGAAAAATCGACCTCACCGAAGCGGAAGCGGTAATTGACATCATAAGCGCAAAAAGCACATCTGCCGCAAGAGCCGCTCTTTTTGCAAAAGAAGGTGTGCTTCGAAAAAAAATCAACTCGGTTAAAGACGATTTGCTGTCGCTTGCTGCACATCTGTCAGCTTGGGCGGATTATCCCGAAGAGGATATTGCAGAAGTGACCGACGATATGATTTTTGACACCTGCAATAGGGCTATCATGGCACTTGAAAAACTGCTTTCAAGCTACGACAGCGGTCAGGCGGTAAAGCAGGGCATTGATACCGTAATTGCAGGCAAGCCGAATGTGGGAAAGAGCACTCTTATGAATCTGCTTTCGGGATGTGAAAAAAGTATTGTCACAGACATTCCGGGAACAACAAGAGATATTGTGGAGGACACTGTTGTAGTCGGCGATGTTATTTTGCGTTTGAGCGATACCGCGGGACTGCGTGAAACCGATGATACCGTAGAAAAAATCGGCGTGGACAGGGCAAGAAAACGCCTTGAAGAATGCGGACTTCTTCTTGCCGTGTTTGACAACAGCAGAGAGCTTGACAGTGAAGATATAGAGCTGCTCGAATCAGCCAAAAATGTTCCTGCGGTTGCAATAATAAACAAGACGGATCTTGAACAAAAATTAGATATAAACTATATTTCAAATATTATTAGCAATATAGTATATGTTTCCGCAAAAAGCGGTGAGGGACATGAAGAGCTTGTAAAAGCTGTTGAAAAAATTGCGGGAACCCAAAACCTCAATCCGAGCGAGGGAATTTTATCGAATGAACGCCAAAGGCTTGCAGTGAGCAACGCTCTTTCATCGATAAAAGAAGCCAGGGACGCCCTCTCTCTCGGAATGACCTTTGACGCGGTTACGGTTTCGCTTGAGGACGCAATTTCTCAGCTTCTTGAGCTGACGGGCGAAAAAGCAAGCGATGAGATAATAGATCATGTTTTCCACAATTTCTGCGTAGGCAAATAAACGAGATTTTTAAGGCGGCGATATTATCAACAGTTCTTTTATAATAGTGCTTATATTATTTATTATCATAATACTTGGCAATAAAAAATCAATTACTAAATATATAATTACTAAAATAAACAGGAGAAAAAACAATAAAATGACTACTGAACTATTAAAAGACTTTATCGGTAAAAAATGCAGCGTTTATATGTTAAATTCAGTGTGCAGTCAGGATTGCACAATTATCGCTGTAG
>CALYBM010000033.1 GCA_944412525.1 uncultured Ruminococcus sp.
TTTTTTGCCTGCTGATATTATTAGCACCGGAAATAACAGCATCTTTTAATAGTTTTCCGTTAATCATAAAATAGCACATCCTTTTTAATGTACAAACTTATTACACAATTAATATGTTTATTATATCGTCTTTACAATATTTTTGCAATAGAAAAAACAGATTTATACCATATCAGAATTATTCAATTCTCATTGCCTCACAGGATACGCACTTGCCGCTGCTGTCGTCAATATCAAATACAGCACATTCCATTTTACATTCTCCTTTTGCAAGGTCAAAACGAGCGGGAAGTTTTGTTTTGAGCTTTTCGATAATGATTTCGCTTTTTACACCCAAAACAGAGTGAACGGTTCCTGTCATACCGACATCTGTTATATATCCCGTTCCGCTTGGCAGTATCTGACAGTCCGAGGTCTGAACATGAGTATGCGTCCCGAAAACAACGGACACTCTTCCGTCAAGATAATATCCCATGGCACGCTTTTCGCTTGTAGTTTCCGCATGAAAGTCTACAATTATTATTTTTCCGTCCGCCTTTTTAAGCATTTTGTCCACAGCTTCAAACGCACAATCAAGATAGTTATCCATACACATATTGCCCATAACATTGATAACCGTAATTATTCTTCTGCCGGTATCAATATTTAGTATGCCCGTTCCGGGCGTAGTTTTTTCGGGAAAATTTGCAGGACGGGCAACAAACGGATTTTCGTCAATATATTCATACGCTTCTTTTCTGCGAAAGGTATGATTTCCGAGCGTTATTGCGTTTACTCCGCTGTCAAACAAAAATCTTGCCGAAGCGGGAGTTATTCCGTTTCCGTCGGAGGAATTTTCACCGTTGCAGATTACAAAATCTATCGCATATGTTTTCTTTATTGTCGGAAGCGTTTTGCGGAGAAAATCGCAGCCGATTCCCCCCACAACATCACCTATACACAGTATTCTCATATAATCAATTCCTAATTGCAAATAATATTACTATAATTTTATCATATCTTATTTAATCTGTCACGCTGAATTCTTCACTGTAGGCTATGTTTTCGTTAAAAACATAGCTTGCCTTACACAAAAATTCATCATTTTTTTGAGTAACTGTCGTATTTTTGCTTACTACCCTGCTGTCTTTCATTTCAAAAGCCTCGTAGAGCAATAAATCATTCATAAAAATCTTTTCCGCATCGGACTTTTGCGGCGATTTTTTTACGGTTATAAGATTTGACTGCGTGCTTGTTTTAATTCCGATAGGCAAAATTGTATCGTTGCAGATTATATTTTCGGATTTTTCACTGAAAATTGAATTATCATACGAAGAAAACGATAAACTTACAGGCACTTCAAACCAAAGCAAAAATCCTCTTTTACGAAAAGTTTCTTCGCCGTTTGGAAATGTGTATTCATAATCCCGCTTTATTGAAATAGTTTTTTCATAGGCTACATCCGCATACACATCCGCATCCGCCCGAACATATTGTATAGTGTTCATTTTTGTTTCAATTATACCGCTTACAAGCAAATCACCCTTTGTAACTCCGCTTCCTTTTTGAAGCTGTACTTCTCCGTTTTTTGCATTAATTTTTGTAATTACTCCGTCCGCCTTTGCTTTTATGTTACACGGCACCGTGCTTGTTTTTATTTCGGGTTTTTGGGCTTTTTCTTTAATTTCAACCGATGCAATATTTCCCGTAATATTTACGCTCATCCAGCCTATTTCACTGATTTCAAGCATTATATCCCGTTCAACCTTTTGAACATCAATGTTATTCTTATACGCACCTGTTTTTACCCCGTTGTCTTCCAGCACCTGTATAATTTTAGTGTCACTTACATTTTCGGCACCCTTTACACTCACCGACCAAATAAAATTTGACAGCACTATAATAAGCATTACTCCCGCCGCCGCACCTATGGGGATTCCTATTCTTCCCTTGTATTTTTGCACGGTAAACGGTATTCCGTGCTTTGACTTGATTTTGGTTTTTACTCCCGCTTTTTTTGCCGCAAATCGTATTTTTCGGTAATCGCTGAGATACATTGATGCTTCTATGCAGTTTTGTGAAGGCTGTGCATTCCACAAATTTATACCGTAGCGTGCCGTAATATTCAAAAAACGCTCTGGAAATTTTCCTTTTGCGGTAAAATCAACATATCCGCGGAAAAATCTGATAAACTCTACTAACACATAATCACCTCAGGTTAAAAACTCTATTTTAGTAATAAACCCCTCTATTTCAACGCAGGAACAGGAAATACATCTGACGCACAGACCTCTTCCGCAAAACGATACAATCATTTTGTTAGTATTAATTTTTATATTGTCACTTTCATAAAGCAAAATTCCCGTTGAACCCTCAAGCGTTATGCTTCTGTTTCCGAGCATTTCAATTGTGGGCATACCGCCCATATCAAGCCCTAAAGGAGCATAGCCGCCCCAATTGTTTTTTTCCTTATTTTTTTGCAAAAAAATCTCTCCCATTTATCAGTATCATTTAATTTTTATGCAAATCAGGTCATATATATTATTGGTGATTGATATGTATATTAATGCGAATATAGGAAAAGCAAAAACAGCCGCGGTCGCTTTGGCAACCGCAGCTGTGTGCACCTCAATTATTGTTTTTCAGCAAAGCTGTTCAAGGGGGGCGTTAAAAGGAATCAGTCTTTGCCTTAATGTTTTGGTTCCGTCGCTTTTTCCGTTTATGGCGGCATCGACTTTTATTGTCAAAAGCGGTTTGGCGCAAAAAGCAGGCAAACCTTTGAGTAAAATTACAAAAGTACTCTTTGGTCTTTCGGGGAGTTTTGCACCGGTAATATTTTTGAGTATGCTGGGCGGATATCCTGTCGGAGCAAAGGGAATTTCACAGCTTTACGAAAGCAAAACCGCTTGCGAAAGAGAGTGCAAAAGAGCGGCAATGTTTGCAGTTTGTGCGGGACCTGGGTTTATTATAAGCTTTGTCGGAGCATCTCTGTATAACAGCAGTGCTGTCGGGCTTATTATTTTCGGTTCTCAGATTATTTCCGTTATTTTTACGGGATTAATTCTCAAACTTTTTGCTAAATCTCACGAATACAGCGACACTTGGGAAAAAACATCCTTTAAACCCGTTTCGGTTTCGTCCGCAATAGTAGAAAGTGCGGCGGAGGGGGCAAAGGGTATTTTGAGCGTTTGTGCCTTTGTGGTTTTATTTTCGGCATTTACGGAAATAATTTCTCAGGTTATAAGCGATAATTTTGCAAAAGGGGCGGTTTACTGCCTGCTTGAGGTCTGCTCTGCCGTCAATTTTTTGTCAGGTGAATCAACTCTTGAGATGAGTTCATTTGCAATAGGGTTCGGAGGGCTGTGCGTTCATTTTCAAATTTTCTCGGCTCTCGGAAAGCTTAAAATTAACAAGGCTTTATTTTTCTCAATAAGAATTATACAGGGAATTATAACCGCTTTACTTGTTTATTCGGGGACAAAACTTTTTCCTGTAAGCACGCAGGTATTTTCAACATCTGCAGTAGAATCCCCGGAAATATACGGAGGAACCGTAATTTCAGCCGCGGCGTTAATAGGTGCATCCATATGTTTTTTATATTCCATAAAATCAATCAAACAAAAATAACGGAGGTAATTTTATGTGCGGAATAGCAGGCTGGGTAGAGCGTGACGCCGATATGAGCATGCGAATTAAGCTGCTTAATAATATGTCGCAAACGCTTGAAAAACGAGGTCCTGACGAAAACGGTATTTACATCAACAAGAACACTGCTCTCATACACAGACGGCTTGTTGTAATTGACCGCGAAAACGGGAAGCAGCCTATGGCTGTCAGCCACGAGGGAAAGACCTATGTAATTGTATATAACGGCGAGCTTTACAACACAAATGAGCTCAGAGAAGAACTTAGAGCAGACGGTTTTCATTTCAGAGGACACAGCGACACAGAGGTTGTGCTGAAAATGTATATAAAATACGGAGAAAGCTGTGCAGACAGGCTAAACGGTATTTTTGCATTTGCCGTGTTTAATTCGTCTGACAGGTCAATTTTTCTTTGCCGAGATAAGATAGGCGTAAAACCGCTTTTTTATTATGAATACAGCGGAGGACTTATTTTCGGCTCTGAAATAAAAGCTCTGCTTGCGAGCAAAATCGTAAAACCGAGGGTAGATGAGCAGGGCTTGAATGAAATCTTTTTTCTCGGTCCCTCCAGGACTCCGTCATGCGGTGTTTTCAAGGGAGTAAAAGAGCTCAAGCCGGGAGAATGTGCAATTTACAAGAACGGATTTTTATACAGAAAGCAATATTATTCGGTAGAGGCAAAAGAGCACAGCGACACAGAAAGCGAAACAATAGAAAAAACAAGAGTATTGCTCAAAGACGCTATTACCCGCCAGCTTATAAGCGATGTTCCTATGTGCTATTTTCTGTCGGGCGGTCTTGACAGCAGTATAATAGTAAAAACCGCATCGGACTTCTACAAAGAAAAGAAGTTCGGCAAAATAAACACCTATTCGGTTGAATACCGCGACAACCAAAAATACTTTAAAACAAGCAAGTTCCAGCCAAACGCAGACTATGAGTATATCTCAACCATGTCTGATTTCGCCGACACACGCCACAGAGAAGTTATTCTCGATAACAAGGCTCTTGTAGACGCCCTGTACGAAAGCGTAGAAGCAAGAGATTTGCCGGGATATGTTGATGTTGATTCATCACTGCTTCTGTTTTGCCGAGAGGTAAAACAAAATTATACCGTGGCGTTATCGGGAGAATGTGCCGACGAATTGTTTGGCGGTTATCCGTGGTACCACGACAAAAACATACTTTTTGACGACTGTTTCCCATGGTCAAAAAGCCAGGATATAAGACGCTTTATTTTAAACGACGGTTTACTCAAAAGCGGCGAAGAATATGTGCGTCAAAAATATTTAGACACTATAAACGCTGCACCTAAGCTAAAAACCGACAGTAAGCTTGACAGCCGTATGCGTGAAATGTTTTATCTTAACTTTTACTGGTTTATGCAGTGCCTGCTTGAACGCAAGGACAGATGCTCAATGTTCAGCGGACTTGAGGTGAGAGTGCCTTTCTGTGACTACAGACTTGTGGAATACGCCTACAATATGCCATGGAGCTTAAAGGCATATAACGGAAGAGAAAAAGGAATTGTAAGAAAGGCGTTTGAGGATATTTTGCCAAAAGAAATTTGCTGGCGCAAAAAAAGTCCATATCCCAAAACGCACAATCCTATATATTTTGATGAATGTGCAAAGCGAGTTAATTTGATTCTCGAGAAAAAAACTCCGCTGACCGAAATGCTTAACAAAAATTCAATTCAAACTATTATCGAAAACCCCGACGCAATAACCGATCCTTGGTACGGACAGCTTATGAAAGCACCGCAAATCCTTGCGTATATAATTGAACTTGATTATTGGTTTGAAAAATACAATGTTGAAATAGTTTAAAGGCTGTGTTAAAATCTAAATAAATAAACGGCTGAACAGAAAACACGAAAATCGGAGATGTTTAATATTACAAAAAAGAATTATAAAATAATCACTGACTTTTTCAAAAATCATCAATACGCAAAATTTGCACTGAAAATCTGTTACAGCCTACTCCCCCTGTTTATCTTTATAGGCTATCCTGTATTAATTTTATATGTGCTGTTTACATCACCCTATGAGCTTGTCAGAATAATTCTCATACCTCTCGGTGTGTTTGTGACGGTAACTGTTTTGCGAAAACTAATTTGCAGGGAACGCCCGTATGAAAAATACAAAACGGAGTCGGTCTTTTGCAAAACAACAAAAGGTCAAAGCATGCCGAGCAGGCATACGGCAAGTGCGTTTATAATATCAATGGCAATGCTGTATGTTAATTTTGATTTTGGGGTATTATCGCTCTCGGTTTCCGTTATGATAATGCTCTCAAGGGTTTTGGCAGGAGTGCATTTTTTGAGCGATGTACTTGTGGGAATGTGTATAAGCGTAATTGCGGGAATCATATTTTTCTTTTTAATTTAATTTTTATAACAAAATTTAAGCGACGGTGTTATGCCGCCGCTTATTTTTTCAAATTTTACACATAGCTCGTTTTTACCGCTGCACAAAATGCAACAAGCCAAGATTTATAGTAAATTATCGTTTTTTCGGATTTTCGGGCAAAAAAATGTCCCTTGCCTAAAAAGCAAGGGACTTGGCGCGCCGGAAGAGACTCGAACTCCCGACCTTCTGATTCGTAGAAATCGCCATTTTTTGACATTTTATTGTATAATAATATTTCAAATAATTTAAAAGGAGATTTGTATGAACAGAAAATTTGAGGATGTATCAAATATCTGGTTAGAAAATGAATGTTACAGCAAAGATTACACCTATAAAAAAGAGTTAAAAAGTGCAGTTAAACATCTTAACCGATATTTTGGAGAAATGATTTGTGATAACATCAAGGGGTTAAATGTCGAGAACTTTATTCGTTATAACTACGAACACAACAATCCGAATACCGATAAACCTTTTTCAAAACGATTATTAAAGGATTTAGTTTCGGTAGGTTTCAGAATTTTTGAATTTGCTCTTGACAACGAACTAATCGGCAATGTGAGAAATCCATTCACGGGCAAGAAGAAAAAAATCCCAAAAGACACACCTGTTAATGAAAGAAAGCCCATTGACGATACGCAAAAGGAACTTATTTTAAGCGTTGCACACAGAAGTCAAATAGCCGCTCTTATAATGCTTTACTGCGGATTAAGAAAAGGCGAGATTATCGCTTTGGAATGGGCTGACATTGACTTTAAAGAAAAAATCATATCAGTTACAAAAAGTGCCGTTCGCAAAGACAGTAATCACTATAAAATCACTCCGCATACCAAAAACGGAAAAGACAGGTATATTCCTATTCCCGATAATTTACTCTCATTTCTTAAAATCTTAAAATACAATATAAAAAGTGAAAAATATGTTTATCCACAGAAAAACGGCGACATTCAATCCGTTACAAGTTGGAGTAAAACTTGGAACAGCTATATAACCCACTTAAATTACAGATATTATTACAATACATGTAAATCATACGGACAAATTCCCAAAGCTTTTAATGCTCCTTCTGGAATACCAAAAATGATTGAACGATTTACTGCTCATCAGTTACGCCATACATATTGTACGATGTTATATATGGCGGGTGTAGATATGCTTACAACAAGTAAACTTATGGGGCATTCAAGCGTACAAATAACGCTTGAAATTTATACTCATCTCGATGAAAAATACAAAAAACTAAACATATCTAAATTTAACGAATATATCCGTACGGACAGGAGCAATAATATCGTCTTTCTAAACAATGTTATTTAAAACGAACACAACCGATTGCAATTGCAGTCGGTTTTTATATTAACAACTGTCCCTCCGAGGGACACATAAAACTTAAGGAGGATTTTAATATGAGTAGATTTAGTTATGAAACTCCGTATGTTGATAATACGGTTGTAGGGTACCACGGCGACCGGGTAATTGTCAAGCAGGATGACGGAGCATTGTTTTACTGTGATGTTCCCTCAAATCTTATAATGCTCGGCGAAACAATGTCACCCAGAGATTTAACAAGCATTTCAGAGCTACCAATTGATGAGCAGGAAAAAATAAAAAAACAGTATGCAGAATGTGAGGTGTAAAAATGGCTTATAACTTTGATGCTTCTAAATCAGAAGAGCGAAAAAGTGAAATGCAAAAAGAGGTAATTAACCTTGCTGAAAGTTTTAAAGAAAAACCTCAGAATTTTGCAGAATACTTAAAGTTTTCATCGCAATTTTATAATTACAGTGCAAGAAACTCAATGCTCATCTATACGCAAAACAGAGGTGCAAGATACTGCAACAGCTTTAAAGCTTTTAAAGATATGGGATATTCAGTTAAGAGCGGTGAACATGGTATGAAAATTCTTGTACCAACCGTAAAAACATATCTGCATATCGGCGATAACCTTATACCTTTGAGCAAAGCAACAACCGAACAAAAAAACGCATATAAGCTTCAGCAAGTACAGTCTGAACAAAAGCTTTATTTCAAAATCGGAACGGTTTTTGATATTACTCAAACTAATTGCCCGAAAGAAGATTATCCAAAATATCTTGACTTAGGCTATTCATCAAAGCAGCACGCTCAAATTTACGATTCAATAAAAAAATTCTGCGAAGAAAAATTAAATTGTCCTGTTTACGAAAACGCTTTCAGCTCTGTTAATATGCGTGGATATTATGAACCAACCGTAAATTCAATTTCAATAAGCGGAAATTTTGAAGATTCAACAAAGCTGTCAATTCTCAGCCACGAGGCGGCACACGCTATGCTGCACAATGATAAAGAAATGAGACTGACAAAACGCCCCGAGGCACAGGTTGAATTTGAAGCCGATGCAACATCAGTTATGCTTCAGTCATACTTTGGCATTGAAGTCGCAGAAAGCAGATTAAGGCATTTATCATACTGCTATAAAGAAATGCTGTCATCTAAAGACATTACAAGTAAAGATGTAATAAATTCACTTGACAGAGCACACAAGGCTTTTAAAACTATAGTTAACAATGTAAATTATAAATTACGACCGGATTTAGTTCAATCTCAAACACAATCTCAATCGCCGCAAAACTTACCACATCAGACAGTCCTGCCCAATCAGATACCTAATATGGGAATTAGCGGAATGAGCTTTGGAATGTAAAACTTTTGACTGCAATAGGCAGTCTTTTTTATTATCATAAAAAGCAAGTGTCCCTCGGAGGGACACTTGCCGTGAAAGGATGTGATTTGAATTGAGTAATGTTGGATATGGAAAACTTAGTGATATTCTTGCTAATTCAACTCAAATAAAAGTAAAATCAATAGCGTTATTTCACTATATGAATTCGGAGAAATTGTTTTTAAAGAATTCATTATATGATAAGCAAAGTTCTGATACATCAAGATTATTTTCTTCTAATGCTTTCCGGCATTTGCGTAAACAATGATTTACACCCTTATAATTTAAGAGTAAATTCTCATCATTGATTTTGGAATTGTACAAATACTTTTCGATAGTTTGTTTAAAGCATTTAAGATACAAATATAAAAACTCGATTTCTTCTGTGTAGAACTGGTTTTCATTTAACAGAAGTTTATTTTTCAGAGGAAAATCAGTCATATTATTATCTGACATAAATTTATTTAAAATTTGTATTAAAAAGTCAGCTTCAATATCAGTAAAATTTACATTCAGTTTCATAAGATCACTCCTTTGAAAAATATTATACACAATAATATTAACAATTGTAAAGTATAATGTTTATCTATTACAGCTGTCCCTCGGAGGGACACTTACAAAAAACAAATAATAATAATTCGGGGGAATTAAAAATGACAAAAACAAAGAACGAAAACAAAAAAGCAATTAAAATCGCAGTATCAAATCAAAAAGGCGGCGTAGGTAAAACAACAACGGTTTTAAATATAGGAGCTGCACTTGCCATGCAAAAAAGAAAAGTTCTTCTTGTTGACTGCGACCCGCAACATCACCTTTCAAACTGGCTTGATTTTTCGCCAGACGGTAAACCTACAACATCAGATATGATTTTCAGTACGGTTACAAACCAACCGATTGATTTTAAAAACTGCATACGCCGCAACGAGCAAGAAAACTTTGATTTTATTCCGTCAATTAATGTGCTAGCCGGTATGCTTGGAATTATAGCAGCTGATGATAATAGTTCAAATGTTATATCAAGAATCTTTGAAAATGACTATTTTAACGCTAACTATGATTACATAATTTTCGATTGTCAAACAGCACTTGACCTGCTTGTTACAAATGTACTCAAAGCCTGCGATAAATTACTTATTCCCGTTCAGGCAGATTTACTGAGTTATGAAGGTGTGGAACAAATGACAGATACATTTATGCGTGTTAAAAACGATACAGATATAAGTAAATACTTAATCGGAATGTTGGTAACAATGTATCAGACAAACACAAAACACTCCGCAACAATTTTCAATGCACTTAAAGAAAGCTACGGAGATTTAGTTTTTAATACATACATATCTTTCAGAACAGAAACTAAAAACTCGGTTGGTTATCACCGCAGCAGTGTTTCCGATCACAAATCGGTTGTAGGAGCTCAATATATGGAAGTTTCTCATAAAATAATGGAGGTGTGTGAGAATGCCTGAATTTTTTAAACCGAAAAAACAAGTTCTCAAAACGCCTGAACAAGCTTATGCAGAATTGCTGGGGAACAGCTCTGAAAATCAAATTATTGAAATTCCGATTGACTTGACAGATGAAATTGACGATCAGCCTCAAAAAATACATGAGGATAAAATTGACCGAATTGTTGAAAGCATGAAAATAGTCGGACAGCTTGATCCGATTATTGTTGTTACAAATCCTAAAAAGGAAGGTAGATACCTTCTTATCGCAGGACGTCACCGGAGGCGTGCTTGTATAAAGCTTGGCTTGCAAAAAGTAAAGGCTATTATTAAAAAGGAGACAAACCCTGACAAGCAGCGTCTTATGCTCCTTTCAACAAACAATGACCGCAATACAGATTATTTACCGTCAGAACTTGCATTTTCATATCTTGAACAAATGAAACTGCTTCAAAAACTCGGCAGTAAATCTACAGCAAGTCAGATTGCACAGGAAAACAACACAAATCGTAAAACTGTTCATAAATACATTCAACTCACAAAGCTTATCCCCCCTCTGCTCTCCAGAGTTGACAGCAATGCAATTACAGTCGGTGCGGGGTATGAGCTCGCATTCCTATCAGAATCAGAGCAAGCAAAAGTTTTCAATTTTCTTCTTAATCACTCTGATTGCCATGTAACCAAAGAAAATGCAAGAGAAATCAGACTTGCACCTGATGACTTGCAAAATATTTTTTATCCCCTTGTAGATAAACCCACATTGTTTGACGACGAGGAAGAAATTGAAACTACAGAAGAGCCGAAAGCAGAGAAAAAAATAAATATTGATATTTCGGAACCCATAAGCTCATCAGTATCATCGGAAAAACAACAAAAAAATTCTCAAGTGCTAATGACCGTTGCATACATTATTCAAAAAGAAGCTTATTCAATTTTATCTTATATCATTTCGTGTTTCCCAACATCAAAGGAAGTTATTGAGCTTATAAATACTAAATATGTATCTAACGAAATTTCTTTTAAAGGCACATTAGATGAAGATAAAAAAACTTCTTTCATGCCGGCTTGTGTTCAATACTCGGTCAGCTTCAAAAAAAAGCTCACGATTACTTTTACATCAAACACAAAAACAAAAGAAAATTATAAAATATCTTATGAAGAACTTGACTGTATATTAAGAATATTTCTTCGAAAATATGTTACCATAGAAGATAAAATTTTAGCTATTAAAGAAGCTCAAAAATAATCGCTAACAACTGAACATTCCCCCAAATGTTCTTTGTCAAAGGGGCTTGCACAATTCTGTGCAAGCTCCTAAATAATATAAAGGAGTAAAAAATGAAACATTTTAAATTTATTTCAACAATATTAATTATTACTACTGCTTTTGTTGCTTTAAATCTTTATACAAACACTTGTGTAGAGGCATCAACAATACAAACAGGAGATGTCAACCGTGACGGAGTAATAAATATTGCGGATGCAACATTGATACAAAAATATTTGTCAGGAATAAAAACAGATAAAGAATTTTACAGTCAGTATGCTGATTTTGACCGTTCGGGAAAAATCAATGTCGCAGATGCAACATTGATACAGAAATATTGTATAGGCACTATATGTGTTTATGGTGATTACTTAATCTCCGTTAATAACGGTACAGCGGCAATTTATAAGTATTTTGGCTCAAACAACAGAATAACCATACCTTCAAAATTATACGGAAACAGCTATGAAATAACAAGCATAAGCAGTAATGCTTTTTATAATAATAAAAACCTTGTTATTGTAAATTTGCCCGAAAACATTAAGACAATAGAAAATTACGCTTTTTATAACTGTTCAGAATTAACGACCATTTATTCATATAATAAAAATTTGCGTTGGGGAAATTCTTTTGTTAATTGTCCAAAATTTCAGTCCATTAAGTTCAAGTAATACTCAATGTTATGTTAGGAGTTTTGATATGAAAAAGACAATTATAATTTTAACATTAATTATTCTAATTTTATTAGTTGCAACAGGTTGTAATAATATTGACCTTGACAATATATCCGAAGATACATTTAATACTTCTTATATTGATACAACAGAATATAAAGTTACAAGGGTAGTTGACGGCGATACGCTCGTAGTAAAAATAAATGATGAAGAAACAAAAGTACGATTAATTGGAATAGATACTCCGGAGAGTGTACATTCCGATGAAAGTAAAAATTGCAGTTTCGGAAAGACTGTTTCCGACTACACAAAAAAACTGCTTTCTGACGAAAGTGTAACTCTTGAATACGATGTAGAGCAATATGATACATACGGAAGGCTTCTTGCTTATGTTTATCTCGATGACAATATGATTAATTATGATCTTGTCCTTAACGGCTATGCCGTTGCAAAAGAATATCCGCCAAATGTAAAATACGCTGACAAATTTACCGAAGCACAAATCGAAGCCGAAAAGTCCAAAAGCGGTATGTGGTCTGATAATGTGAGTAATTCGGAATGTAATTTGAAAGATCAATACTTTATAAATTATTAAAGTGTCCCTCGAAGGGACACCTTAATAAGGCTTAAACTTTGGCAGAGCTGCTTTCGCAAATACTTCTTTGTGCTGCAATAGTCGTAAGCGTATCGCCTAATTGGCAAAACACAGAACCTAAAATATTTAGTTCATCAATAGATAAATTACAGGACAACATATTTGAAATCGCTGTAATAGATGCAGTCAATTCGCATGGATTCATTTCATCACCTCTTTATATAAATATGTTTCATACCATAACAAAGTAACTGTCTCTCAAGGAAAAAAACAAATTAAAGGAGTAAATTATGATTTACATTATATTATCTGTATTAATATTATTTAGTGTTTTTGATTTAACGGCAGTATATTGCTATTGCGTGGCGGCAGGTCAATCAGATGAATATTTATATTCAATATCTTATAATGAAGAAAGGAATTAGTGTTAAATGAAAAATAAAATAAAAATAATAACAATCATTTTATCGGCAGTAACACTCATCAGTGTTGCTGCTTTTTCAGTATCCGCTTCAGCTTTTGAATATACTGTTAAAAATGTAACAGATATGCAAAAGCACATAGCCGGCATTATTGTTCTTTCCGAAGAAAAGCAAAAGGAATATGATTTTAACAACGACGGTAAAATAAATATTTCTGATACTACATATTTACAAAAATTAATTGCTCAAAACTCGATTCAAGAAACAACACAGCCGATAACAGAGGCAACCGAACCTACAACAATTATTTATCCGTCAAGTCTTGAATTAAACAAAACAAGTCTTACACTCGGAATCGGCGAAAAATATACGTTTGTTAAAGATACGGATATTCCCGAATTTCCCTTCGTTTTTACTTCGAGCAATTCAAAAATAGCAACAGTTGACAGCAACGGAACTGTAACAGCAGTATCTTGCGGAACAGTAACAATAACCTGCTCAACAGGAAATGGACTAAAGGCGAGCTGTAATGTTACTGTCGGAGAAATGGCACAAAGCATTACACTCAACAAAACAAATCTGACATTAGGTGTCGGTGAAGAATTTGACCTCAATAGCTACATATCTGAAAACACATTTGCATATTTCAGATGGTATTCTTCGAGCAATTCTGATGTTGCTTCTGTTGCAAAAAGCGGAGGATTGGTTACAGCTAAAAAGCAAGGCACAGCAACAATCACTTGTAAACTATATAATGGGTTGACAGCCACTTGTCAGGTCACAGTTAAAGCTGCTCCTTCGAGCGTTTCATTAAGTGTATCAAATAAAACACTCAAAGTCGGTGAAAATTTCACTATAAGTGAGAATACAAATACCGGTAGTTATGCATATGGTTTTACTTGGATCAGCTCAAATAAAAATGTTGCTACCGTTACAAAATCAGTGAGTAACAAAGCAGTAATTTCTCCTCGTATGCAAGGCACTGCAACAATTACAATCAAAACTTACAATGGTAAAACTGCAACTTGCAAAATAACAGTAAAAGGCAGTGCAGTTAAATGTCTTGATGTATCGGATTGGCAGTACAGCATTGACTTCAACAAGGTGAAAGCCGATGGTTATGACTATGTCATTATTCGAGCAGGCTATGGCAGAGAAACCTATCAAAAAGACGTTCGATTTGAGGAAAACTATAAAAAAGCAAAAGCCGCAGGGCTTAAAGTCGGAGCATATTGGTTTTCTTATGCGATGTCGCCTTCAGAAGCAACAGCAGAAGCTAACGCTTGTCTTTATTGCTTAGGAAACAAAGATTTTGATTTGCCGATATACTATGATATGGAGTACGCACCGGCGATCACAAGTTTAAGTGTATCTACATATACGAAAATGGCTACAAACTTTTGCTCAGCGATAGAAAAGGCGGGATATAAAGCAGGTGTTTACGCTTCTGCATCGGTTTTCGGTTATCCTCTCGATTACGATACTATTTCAAGTAAATATTCTATTTGGAACGCTGAATGGAACAGCTCAAGTACTGTAAAATGTGATATATGGCAATACACTTCAAATGGCGAAGTAAATGGAATTAATACAAGGGTTGATATGAATTATATCTATAACTTAAATATTTGTGAATAGGAGAAAAACAATGCCAAGAAGAAAAATCAAAGAAAAAGCAGATAATACATTCAGCAATAATTTAATTTATTACCGAAAAATAAATGGGCTAACCCAACAACAAGTCGCTGATTATCTTGCCGTAAACAGAACTACATATACAAAGTATGAGACAGGAGCCTCAGAACCGAGCTTTTTCATACTCCGAAAAATTGTTGAATTATATAAGGTAGATTTCAACAAAATATTTATTTCAAATTACACTAAACAAATAAAGTAAATATTATTTTAAATAAAAAGATACTTGTAAAAGAAGAGGTTAAAATGAACAAATTAACAAAATGGCAAAAAATAGAAAAATCGCTCAATCGAAATTATTTAAACTTATTTCTTAAAAAGTATTCATTTGTAAGTTATGCATCAAAAGCTGCCGGTATAAAGGTGAGCGATCTTGTAAAAGCAGCAAGTTACTTTTTGAATATTAAAACAATTATCATATGGGATAATGATGATTATAAGCAGATGTCGGATTGGAAATCAAAAAAGACAAATTTTACTTTGGCACCTATTTATATAGGAAACAATGAATATCTGCATACAATAAAAGATTTTGATAATTACTACATTAGCAAATATTACTTGCTTAATAACCGAAAAGGAGCAACACTTGTAATTATTTGTGACAAGGATAATTAATTGAGGAGAATAACATATGTATCATATCAGATACAGTTATTCTTTAAAATTTTACTAAAAAACTATTGTATATTTTTTTATTGAAATAACAAATATTTATTGAAACCATAACCTATAAATGGTAGAATACAAGTGAAAGATAAGATAAACCAACAGCAAAGGAGGATTTTTATGAAAAGAAAATTAGCTGTTATACTATCCGCTCTTATAATAACATCAGCAATGTTTACAGGCTGCGAATGCGAAAACAGGACAGCAACGGCTGACGAAGCAGCTATGACAACCGTAACTACCGAAACAAAGCCGCAAACATCTGACACAACAGTTGCTTTAGATGACACGGCACTTGATAAAGAAGAACAATCTGCCGTGCAGGAAGCCGGACTAAAAGTTGACAGTAAAGGCAATGTTACTGACAAGAACGGCAACAAGGTTGAAGCTAAGGACGGCAAAGTTGAGATAAAAGATGAAAACGGCGAGACAGTTGAAGTAAGTGTCGATACCATCAAAACGGTAAACAACAATACAGCTTCTGCAAACAAAACAAGCGGATCTTCCAATACAAGCAAAAAGCCGAGTTCCTCATCAAGCACAACATCGAAGCCAAACAGCTCATCGAGCAGCTCATCCGGTTCAAGCTCAAAACCGAGCAGTTCGTCAAACAATCCTGCAAGCTCATCAAGCAGCACAAGCAATAAGACTTGGCACGAAGCAGTTTACAAGACGATAAATCACCCGGCTGAAACCAAAAAGGTTTGGGTTGTTGACAAAGAAGCTTATACCTATGAAGAACCTGTTTATGAAAAACACGACAGAACCATCTGCAATGAGTGCGGAGCTGATATTACCGACAATCTAATTTCTCATATGAAGAATCATATTTTGAACGGGGAAAATGGAAGTTATAGAAACGAATGGGTCAATATTCAAGTCGGAACAAAAACTGTTGAAGTTCCCGAAGAAGGTCATTGGGAAACCAAAGTTATAAAAGAAGCTTGGACGGAAAAGGTACTTGTCAAAGAAGCAGGATATTACTGATACACAAGCTATTATCATAAATTAAATAATATAACAAAAGGCAGAGTGTAAAACCTCTGCCTTTTGTTATAAGAAAATTACTTTTGTAATAATTAAAAGACATTATTTGACAAAATATTATAATTATTATAGAATAGAGGTGAAAAAATGAATCTGTTAAGCTTAGCACTTAACTATGTGTTTCTATACTGTATATTTTTACTTTTTGCAGTATATGCAACAAAATATATTATCGCAATACAGGGTATTATAAAGAACAAAAAACCGCCTTTTTTTAAGCTTAATCTACTTGAGCAAATAATAAATATTGAAATACTATTACTTCTACTCTGCATTGCTCTGACTATTTATTTTTATATAAGCAATGAGGTAATTATTTTGGACACGAATTTAGCAAATATTTTAATTAATATCGGGTGCAGTATAGCGGCTACTGTATTAATGTCAGTGATAGTATACTTTAAATTCTTAAAACATATACCCGATGAAACTAAAAAGCAAATTGACAATTTGCTAAATGAGCGTTTGGTATATGAAACTACAAATCATAATGCAGTTATACAAAAAAGTGATGATGTTCGGAAGTCCTTATCAGACGAACACGCTGAACTGCGACACAATGTTATCTCTGTTACCAAAGAACTCACTTCATTATCAGGAAAATTTGATAATTACAAAGAAATAAAGAGGCTGCAATATGAATATTTAAACTATAATGATAAGTCGATAATTGAAAATATCAATAATATCTCCTCATTGGGTGAAGTATTGAAGAGAGTAAATTATGAGAATGTTGAATTAAAAAAGCAATACGAAACAGTTCAAAAAGAACTTGAAAAGCTAGCCCAAGAAAACGCAGCGCTGAAAGAACAGCTTTCACAATACAGAGATTTGTACCAAAACGACGGTTTCAATCTGGGTTTATAAACTACATATTAAAATCAAGGCAGAGTGTAAAAGCTCTGCCTTTTGTTATAGACACAGCAGTTAAGTTTTACTTGACTGCTTTTTTGTTAACAGCAGTAAGGAGGAAAATATATGTATCATATCAGAGACAGACCAAAACAATTAAATTCACATAAAAATAATCAATATCTAAAGGAAGGAGATTAAAATGCAAAAAACATTAAAACGACTGCTAATATCTACGCTGTGTGTTCTTATGATTTTTTCTGCATTTCCGATTGCCACTGTATCAGTTGACGCAGCAGGTCAAACGGCTATTACTCTGAAACAGGAAAAAGAATTTGCATATACAAACAATTGGGATCGAACAGTCGTACAAATGACCGCCGATGGGAAAATGGTTTATTGTGTTCAACCTGACCTCCCTGCTCCCCCAAACGGCTCTTACCGTACAGATAACGGTAAGTTATCTGAAATTACATCGAGTAATTCTAAATATTCTATGTATAGAAAAGCTCTATATTACGGCTATGGCGGAGACGGCTTTAACACATCAAATAATGCATTTAAGACGGACACAAGCAAACATCAGCAGTCAGTAAGCGGAAACACGCCAAAAACCTTTTTATCTAATCTCAAGTACAGTCAATACGGATACCCATACACATCATTATCGGGAAATAACTTATATTATATGTTTACGCACTTGCTCGTATCATATATTTATTACGGTGACAGTACATACAAATCGAAAATGGGTAATTATGTTCCAGAACAAGGCTATTATACCCTCGTCAAAGAGTTTTATGCTGCCCTACAGAAAGCACCAACTCCCCCTGTTACAACAAAGCTTTATATGCTGAATGCCGGAAACAGCTATCAAAAAGTAATTGTCATAAGAAACGGAATCAAGCTACAATTACAAAAATCTTCATCAAACAGTTCTGTAGAATACAGCCTTGTAGACGCAAGGTACAATATTTATCTTGATAAAAATTGTACAGATTACTTCGGATATATAACAACCGATGAATACGGCTTCGGCAAATACGGAGCAGGAGAAAACGGCGTGGATGTTCCCGTACAAACATATTATTGTAAAGAGGTAGAAGCCCCACCGGGATATGCACTCGATAATACCGTCTACGAGTTTAAAAAAACAAGTTCGTCAGTATCAGGTTCGGTTATATATAAGGCAACCGTTACCGATAAACCGCTCATCCACTTGCAGCTTATGAAATCCTCGGCGAATCCTGACATAACAGACGGTAATTCCTGTTACAGTCTTGAGGGTGCAAAGTATAATATTTACCTTGATAAGAATTGTACTGATTACTTCGGATACATTACAACTGATAGTAATGGATATGGTAAATATGGAGCAGGAGAAAACGGCGTTGAAGTTCCTGTGCAAACATACTATTGTAAAGAGGTAGAAGCCCCGAAAGGCTACGACTTGGACGACACTGTCTATACATTCAAGGACAGCGGCTTGGTATCACCAGACGGAATCAAGATATTCAGAGCATATAACGGAGATAAACAGCCCAAAGACAATCCTATCAATGACCCGATAGGTATCATACTGCAAAAGAAAAACGCAATCACGGGTGAAACAACAGGAGTTGGGCTTGAGGGGGCTGTATTTCAAATTCAGTATTACTCCGAATTGATTGATAAGGATTATGATATTTCAAATGGTGATGAAGTACCGCAGTTAAATGCAGATAACCTTAAAAGAACTTGGTATATTAAAACAGATGAGGACGGTACAGCGTGGCTTCATGAAGATTATTTAGCAGACAACGAAAGTTATGTTTCAGATGATTTTTATTATTCATCGGTTGAAAATCAAAATCCTTGCATTCCTGTAGGTACAATTGTCATTAAAGAGGTAGAAGCCCCACCGGGATATACTCTAAGTGACACTACATTTTATCGTCCTATATCAGAGGAGAAAGCTCTTATTGCTCAAGACACAAACACTCCGATTGAAGTACCTATTGACGAAATGCCTGCTAACGGCTACATCGGTATCCATAAAATGAATGATTCAAAGCAAGGCGTTGAGGGTGCTGTTTACGGACTGTATTCTGATTCGGCAGCAACGGCTTTAGTATCTAAGCTTACGACTGATTCTAACGGAAAAGGTGTTTTTGAGTTTGAAGCGAAAGTTAATCAGACATATTATATCAAGGAAATTACTGCACCGACAGGCTATGTTCTTGATACAACTATTTATCCTGTCACCCCAACAGAAAAAAACACAACTGTTGAAAATGCTGTAATTCAAGATGTTTATGAGGAAATTGTTAAGGGCAAGCTTCAGATTTTAAAAACTTCCGAAGATAATGAAGTCAAAGATATATGGTTTAAAGTTACATCAACGCTTGGCTATGACTCCAATTTTGTTACAGACTCCGACGGTTTTACGCCCGTTATAGAGAACTTACCGATTTACGAACCTGCAACACAAGGTAAAACAAAACTGGTTGAGTACACAATAACTGAACTGGGCTATCAGAACAGCGACGGAACATACACGCTGCCGTTTAAATATAACACTCCGAAATCTGTTACAGTTACTCTTGACAGCTCAGATACCGTTAAAACAGTCAGTATCGCAAATACTCTTAAAAAAGGTTCTGTAACGCTGTACAAACAAGATTACAACGGCAAAGCTCTTGCAGGCTCGCAATGGGAATTATATAAATCCGACGGCACAAAACTATCATTTACAGCGACTGGTGTCGGTTCATACTTTCCTGCTTCAACGAGCAATACTACATTATCAACAGATTCAAACGGCAGACTTTATGTTTATGACTTGACGCAAGGAAGTTATTATTTCATTGAAACAAAAGCTCCGAACGGTACAACAACTTACGGTAAGAAAGTCAGCTTTACAGTATCGGGAGATGATGAAACAACCCTTGCACCTGTTGTAACAGTAAAAAATAATAAGATTGTTATGTATCAAACAGGCGGTCGTGTTCAGTATCTTTATATCACAGGTTTTGTTATGCTGATTATTTCAGTTACTTTACTTTCATATTATTTTAAAAGGAAAAGGAGTAAATAAAAATGACGAAAACAAGTAAATACAGTTTCAAGAGAGCAATTATCGCTATAATGATAGTTGCTCTTTTAATTTTCTCAACAATGCCATTTGCTTCAGCTGCCGAGCTTCTTGACAGCTCAAGAAGCGTATCAATTACACTTGACTGCTCAAAGCCCGGATATACTTTTGAGGTATATCAAGTAGCTTCACTTGAAAGTAATTCCTCAAGCCCGTATGAAACAAAATACACACCTCTTGTGACAGAGATCAGTTCAGAAATAAAAGCAGGAAACACAAAAAATATTTTGCTCAAGCTTGACGGACTTTCTCAGCTCCCGGCGACAGCTGTTTCGTGCGGCACATTTGACAGCTCATCAGCTTCTACAAAAACATTTTCAAACCTTTCACAGGGTATCTACTATGTAAAAGCGATTGCATATCCTGCTGGTGTAAAGAGCGTTGAAAACTCGGTAGTTGCTCTTCCCTATTTCAGCAATAACAGCTGGGTATATGAAATTGCTCCGATAAACCTCGCAACAAAGGTTGCTGATGATACGCCGACAACAAATAAAACAATCACAAACAGCACAAAAGGCAATGTAAATTATACAGATGTTTCTCTCGGCGACACGGTAGAATTTATGCTGAAGAATACAACGGCAGGTTCAAGCTCAATGAAGCTGACGACATACACTGTAAAAGATGAAATGTCAAAAGGCTTAACACTTGATAATAACTCTTTTGCAGTTTACCTTGCCGATAAAAACGGTTCGAAAATTTCCGACTTGAATGGCACAGATTATGATGTAAATATCACGAATCAGGCTGCAGGCGAAAACACAACTTTCAATATAGCTCTTACCGAAACATACCTTGCCAAAAATGATTTTTACGAGAGCAATGTTACTTATCTTATTGTGACTTACTCAGCAAAACTTAATAAGTATGCAGTAAAAGGTACTGAAGGTAACCCGAACGAAGATATTGAGCTTGAGTACGGTAACAACAGCGGTACAGACAGCGTTCCGGGAAACACTGTATATGTTTACACATACGGCATAGGTGTTACAAAACTCAATGAAAAAGGAGAAACGCTTGAGGGTGCAACTTTTGAGTTGTATGTTTCGGAAGAAGATGCAGAGGCAAAGCAAAACGCTATTGCAAGCGGCACTTCCGATTCAAACGGCGAAGTTGTTTTTTACAACTCAAACGATGAAGAAATCTTACTTGCAAGCGGAGATTACTATATTGTAGAAACAAAAGCCCCCGACGGATATAATGTATACGGCAAAGTTATTCCGATTACAATAGATGTAACATACAACAGCGTATTCACAAACGGTACTTGGGTTCAAAACGCACCTGAAAACGGAATTGCAACTTGCACCGTAACAGATACAGTAGCAACATTCCCGCAAACAGGCGGTCATGTTCAGTACATATATATCGGCGGAGTAACACTCATTATAAGTTCTTTTGTAATTTTACTGTGTACTCGCCGCCGCAGAAAATCAACTGATAAATAATATAATTATTCAGAGGGGAGCAATCCCCTCTGTTATTTTTACAATGAAAAAAATAATATCTTTATTAATAATCGGATCGCTGTTAACAGCGGGCATTTGCACTGTTCTCTATCCGACAGTCAGTAATATTATTAACAACATAAATAATGAAAGCACCATAATCGGATATAACAAAAATGTTGATTCATGCTCATCTGAAAAAATTGAAAAAATGTTTTCAGATGCACAAAGTTATAATCAAGCATTAGCTGGAAATTATATATCCGGTGACAGTGGTAAATCTCTTGAAATATTGAAAGAATACAACAAAATTCTTGATTTCGGAGAAGGACTGATTGGATATATAGAGATACCCGATATTAATGTAAATCTTCCTGTTTTTCACGGCGAAAGTGAGGAAGTTTTACAGAAAGGTGCAGCACACTTGCAAAACACATCTTTTCCAGTCGGCGGCATCAATACACATACGGTTATTTCAGCCCATTCCGGCTATCCTACCCAAAAATTTTTTGATGATATTGATGAGCTGAAAAAAGACAGCTTGATTTATGTTCACACATTAAACCTAACATTAACTTATAAGGTGTGCAGTTCAGAAATTTCAGAACCTGATGACTCAAGCAAACTCAACATAGCAGAAGGCAAGGATCTAATAACACTTGTGACCTGCTATCCGTATGGTATAAATTCACATAGACTGCTTGTTACGGGAGAACGTATTAATAATGTTAATACAAGCACCTCCGATGAAACAGCTGAATCAAAAAAACAGATACATTGCTTTCCTTATATCGGTTTAATATGTATTGCTCTTGTGATTATATTTTTTATAATCTACAGGATAAAAAGCAAGTTAAATAAACGGTAATTTACACAGGGATACACGAAAGGAATAATTAAATTGAGAAGAAAAGTAAAAACAAAATATATTATATTATTTTCAAGTTTCTGCATTGTTTTCTGTATTGCACTTATTCTTATTAATCTTGTCTTAAACGACCCCCTGACTGCCGAAAGCACCGCAACCGAACCTGTAAGCAATACATTATCTGTTGAAGAATCGAAATCAGAAACAAAAGCTGAAGAAACGACTTGCAAGGCAACGGAGCAAGCGACAGAAAAAACCGATAATAAAAAGAAGAACAGCGAAAAGTCCGAAAACAATGAACAGTCCGAAAGCAGAGAAAAATCCGAAAACTATAATAACAGTGATTCTTCAAACAGTTATTATAACAATTCGGTCAACAGTTTTCCCGAAACATCGTCGCAAAGCAAAAACGATTCAAGCCAATCATCAAATAAGCCGAATAGCTCATCAAACAACACACAAAAGGCAACTAAGCCCACAACAAAGCCCGCAACAAAACCTGAAGCCCAACCTACAACAAAGCCAAAACCCACGGAAGCACAAAGCAACATTCGTCTTTCCTACAGTTCAATTACTGTAACAAAAGGAGATGTTGTATTTTTAACGCTTAACAACGCTGATAACGGCGTATCGTGGAGTGTAAGCAATTCATCAGTATTACAAAACTACGGAGGCGGCAATAATCAATGCAGTTTTAAAGCAGTAGGAAAAGGAAGTGCAACAATTACTGCAAATTATAAAGGTAAAAATTATTATTGTACCGTTTCAATCACTTAAAAGGAGCGTTTTATATGAATAACAAAAGAAAAGTTTTAAAGAAAATAGCTGCTGTTTCATTAGCGGCAACAGTATTTATAATTTCTGCTATTCTTCAGGCTAATGCGGCTATTGATTTTTCGGGAGGAGTTACAGAAGTTGCCGATGAAGTTACATCACAAGGAAAAACAATAGCCGCAACTGCTTTTGGTGCCGTTGCAGTTATAGCTCTTGCATTCACTGCTTCAAAAGGAATAAAAGCGGGACTTACATATCACAGAGGCGAAAATGTTAGTTTAGGACCCGTCATTGCCGGAGGAATAGGAACAATTGTCGCCGGATTGGCAAGTGCTACTACTTTCTTTGGCTGGTTTGGTTTATAAAAGGTTTTTATTATGGATATAGCGACAATACTTGTAGGTTTAATCGCTGCTCTTCTTAATGCTGAAGCAATGAAACCTGTTGTCTCATTTGCTGCTGAATTATCAACAAGCGTAATGTTAATGAATAATGATTTTACAACATCTTTGTTTGATAACAGCGTAGTTATAAGCTTTTTGTGGTTTATTTCAATTGTAGGAAGCATTTTCTTTGTTTTCGGCATAGGATTTGCTTTCTCTGAATGGGCCATAGATTGCAACGAAAACGGAAGTGCTCCAAATATATTATCAACATTTAAAAATTCAATAATAGGATTTGCTGCTTTAATGAGCTTTGCAACACTGCCTGTTTTGCTTTTAAAATGGATCAACGACATTGCCAATACTCTTTGTTCCGCATTGAGCGGTGCAAATATGGAAAACACAATGAATAATTTGTGGACTGATATTGAGGATTTAAACTTTTTCTCGGGCTGGGGATCGCCTATATTTTCAATTATAATTCTTATATGCATTGTTAGGGTGTTTCTTGCAAATCTCAAGCGAGGCGGAATTATGGTAACTCTTATTACGGTAGGTTCGCTTCATATGTTTTCCGTTCCCAGAGGCTATACAGACGCATTTTGGAGTTGGTGCAAACAGGTTATAGGACTATGTATCACTTCGTTTATGCAGAACCTGTTATTAATAATAGGAATGATTGTGTATGTTAATTCCGATATGGATGTTTTTGACCTTGTTCTCGGAGCCGGAGTAATGCTGTCTTCAACTGAAGTTCCGAGAATATTACAGCAATTCGGTCTTGATACATCTATGAAAGCAAATGTTTCACAGGCAATATACGGTGTAAGCGGAATTATGAGTATAGCATCTGCATTTACGAGATAAGAGTAAGTGCCCTTTACGGGCACTTACGGAAAGGATAAACATGAAAAAAACATACTATTATCCCGATAATTTAACAGCTAACTCACCTTTTATGAAATATTGGTCGATTTCCGATATAGCAATATTATTCGGTATTGTTATATTAAGTCTTTTGCTGTTGATTTCAATACGCGTATGGCTCACATTTTTAATTGCAATAATATACGGTTTCTTGTCAATGAAGATAACAAAAGGCTACTCAATAATTAAATTTATTATTTTATATACCAGATACTTAATTACTGACGAGCTGATCCTTAAATGGAGCGGAGGTAACTGAATATGAATAAAACAAAAAAGGCAGATAAAAAACTACAAAAAAGCATTAAGGCAAACAATGCCAAGGTGCAAACCTTTTTAGAGATAAAGGAGGTAAAAGAAAACTGTTTGCTGACAACACGGAATGAAGAGCTTTATTTTCTGCAAATCTCACCAAAAAATATTTCAGTCATGTCTAATGCAGGGAAAATAGCTCTCATTTCCGATCTTTCATCTATAATAAGTAATTTCCCAAAAAGCGAAATTATGTGCCTTAACAGCACACAAAGCTATGAATCTAACAAAAGATATATTAATTCTCTTGCGGAAGAAGAAACAAATCCTGCTGTTGAATATCTTGACAAAGCGGATGTTGACTTTCTTGACAAAATACGAGTTTCCATGGCTACAAGCCGTACTTTTTTCTTTATAATAAGACAAAGTTTAATATCCGACAACGAGCAAAAGCGACTTCAGTACGCATATACGGCCGTGCAAAAATGCAAGGAGCATAATTTTCAGGTAGAAATCATAACGAAAGATGCAATAAAAAGGATGCTTGCAATTTACCTTGAACAAAATGTATATCAAGACAATTTACCTGATTATGACGGACAGCAATATACCACGGAACTTGAACCCGAAGTTTATGATTTAAAAAATTTTGTGGATATAGTTGCACCGTCAATCATGGACTTTAAACACCCTACATATTACTGTATCGGCAACACTTACAGAAGGACATGGGCAATACGCGAATATGCAACCGTGACCGAAAAACTTGCTCTGCTTAAAACATTGGGTGAAAAAGACGGAATCACCCTGCACATCTACAACAGGATTGTTGCTCCCCTTGAGCAAAATAAAATCTTTAATACGGCATTTAGACGGAACAGGGCAACTCTTTTTAATTCGAGAGATGTTAATGAGCAGGTACAAGGAAAAGAAAATCTATCAGATATTCAGAAACTCATTTCGGAATCATTCAGAAATAAAGAAGCTTTTTTACATTGTGCTGTCTTCATTGAAATGACGGCAAATTCTCTTGATGCTCTTGATGATTTAAGTGTTTTTGTGGAATCTGCTTTGAATGAAGGTAATATAGTACCCGATAAACTGCGTTTACAACAACGCGACGGGTTTGTAGCAGCCTCCCCTATAGGATTTAACATATTTAAAAAAGAGTTTGAACGTGTTTTACCGTCATCGAGCGTCGCAAATCTTTTTCCTCTTTCTTATTCCGGCAAAACCGATGTAAAAGGTTTTTATATCGGAAAAGATGAAAACGGAAGCAATATAATTGTTGATTTTGATAAAAGAGCACCCGATAAAACGAACGGTCATATATCAATATTTGGCAACAGCGGTGAGGGTAAATCGTGGCTGATAAAGCTTTTAATATGTATTTTTATACAACAAAGGAAAGCTCTTTACTCTCTTGATGTGGACGATGAATATTCATACGAAACAGCAGCACTCGGAGGCACAAACCTTGATATGATGCTTGGTAAGTATTTTATCAATCCTCTTCAAGTAAAAGTTTTGAAATCAGAAAACGATGAAGAAGACACCGATGCTCCCGATGCTGTTCGCAAAAAAACCGTTTTGTCACAGCATATTGCATATCTATTGGATTTTTTTAAAGTTTATAAACCTGAAATATCCGACTCTTTGCGTGATATTCTTGAGATAATGCTTGAAGAAACATACAAGCTTTTTCACATTACGGATAATACGGACTTTAGCAGCCTCTCCCCTGAAAAGTTCCCCATACTGTCCGACCTGTTTAAAACAGTAGAAACAGAGCTAAATCTTTATGATGATAAAGCACATAAGGGCTTGGAAATGGAATATGAAAAAGCGGATTTAAGAAAACTAATGCTTGCTATCAGAAGCATTTGTGTTGGCACCGATTCAAAATTTTTTAACGGTTTTACAAATATTCCAAACACACAGCATGTCAACTTCTGCATTACCGGATTGCTTGAAACAAATGAAAATCTTAAAAACGCAATGTACTTTAATATATTTTCTTTTATGCAGCACAAATTTTTCACTGCCGGCAATACGGTAGTCGTCGCCGATGAACTGCACGAAATTATTAAATCCAAAATTGTGGTTACATATATACGATCATTTGTAAAGCGTGGCAGAAAAAAGAACAGCGATGTAGTTATTGCATCGCAAAATCTTGATGATTTGATGTTACCGGGCATTATTGAATATACCCGTCCTCTTTTTGCTATTCCGACTCATTCTTTCCTTGCCTATCCCGGTAAAGTAGATATTAAAACCTTTAAAGAAACGGCGAATATAACAGACACCGAATACAGTTTAATTGACCGTTCACATCAGGGACATTTTCTTTACTGCTGCGGTTCTGAACGCTACAAGCTTCATGTAATCGCTCCTCCCTATAAAGCGGCTATGTTCGGTACGGCGGGTGGTCGTTAATGACAACAGCAGCAAAATTTTTTATTATGTTTCTGCAAAATAAAAAAATACGCAATACCTTAATCGGAGTAGTTATTGGTATTGCGTTGCTTTTTGTAATGCTTATCGGGGGCATTTTCTTTATACAACAGTACAGCAACAGTGCTTCAGGAGCTGCAAATATAGCAGTACGAGAATACAATTACTGGCAAAACCACACTCCGACTGACGAGGGACTATCCTGTCAAGGAGAAAAATATTGTACATACTTTAATTCTTCCGTAACCGATTGGTGTTGTTTTTTCGCAGGATATTGCTACAGAGAGGCTGATATTAATGACAGCGAAAGCGGCTACTCACCTGTAACAAATACTTGGACATCAAACCTTGAGAATATGGGAAAACTTAAAACCGCAACTTCCGGTTATACTCCGCAAGTTGGTAATCCCGTATTTTTCAACTATGACGGACGTGCTAACTACGATGCTACAAATTTTGTTGCACATATGGGAATCGTTGTTGATGTAACTGAAGATAGTATAACAGTAATTGCAGGAAATGAGTACAACGGAGAAACTTCAGATTGGGCAAATGTCAGTTATCTTAATAAGTACACAATATCAAAAGACAATTATACTGTTGCCTGTTACGGAGCTGTTGCCTCGTCTCTCACTGTTTCAACAGGTCTTAATACTACCGTAAGAAATGTTATAAGTCACAACGAGATCGGAGTTTTGTACGATGAAATAAGCGGAGATAATTACGGTTCTGTAATTGCAAACGACAACGGAGCAATTTCAATCGGTGTTTACGGTTGGCACGGTAACAAAGCTCTCTCACTTCTTCAAAAAGCGTACTACAACAACATTGCACAAATAACATCTGTTGCCACCTCATACTCATCAAGCGGGCAATATGTACTCTCGTCTATCAGAGGAAATGCCGATTGGTCGGGCTATATTCCGAATCAAAGTGTATGCAGATGTATAAGAGCTATGTTGCTGACAGAAGCTGGAAAGCAGGCACAAGATGATACATCTCTTAAAGATGCTCAACAGTATATAGATATATGTATTGATTACGGACTGACTGATAATAAAACCATTGTTTATTGCTGTGATATTCTTAATCAATGGGGCACCGCATCGTTTAATGCAAATGTTTACGGAAACGGCAGTAACGGAGTTTTGTACGGAGTTGCTTTAAACGCCTCCCTTGAAGATGTTTATAACTCAAGGCGGGCTTGGAGCGACAGTAATTACAATTATTACAATCGGCGTACATGGACTTACAATTATCTTAAAGATTTGCCTGATAATTCCTTTTTAAATGTTCCTAACGAAACAACTTTGCAAATTGATAATTAATTGCAAGTGTCCCTCCGGGGGACACTTGCGGAAAGGAAATAATATGAGAAAAATAATCAGTATTCTATTCGCAATAGTATTAACTGTTTCAGCGTTTATATTGTCGTCCTGCAACAAAGAAATTAATCAAACACCGAATACTGCTGTTGCTACAATTGACACGGCAGTTAATATTAATGATTTGCAATCTGAATTATCAGAGTTAAAGGACGAGTACAACAATATCATAAGAATATATGATGATTCACTTGAAAAATCAATTAATACTTACTGCGAAGAATATCTGTCATTTTCAGGGTCAGCCTCAGATAATATTGAAAAAATAAAATACATTGTAACGAATAAGTATTACAACGAACTCATATCGCAGACAGGTCATAATAAATCTAACAAGAAGTATGAGCAGTCAACAGGGCTAGATAAGTTGTATTATGACAAAAACTTATCACCGTCTGACAATATAGAAATTATTGCTTTATGCAAACAAACCGTAATATATAATAACAATGTGACTACAAATAATGTGATTTATATTTTCGATATGGTCTACGAAAACGATAAATGGATTATAAACAGTACAGAAATAATATAAAAACGAGGTGATAGATATGCCAAAAAATATACAGCTATTTAACAGAGATATTCTCTATAATGACTCTTATCCTCTTGATAAACACTTTCAGGCCTGCGTCTCTCTTTCAAGAAAAGCCTTTGAAAATATTGAGGAAATTTCCAATATAACCAAAATAGGAAAGCGAAGCAATGTAATTGAAAGTGCACTTGAGCATTATGTAGATTCTTTACGCAATGAACTAAGCAATAAAATATAAACATCAAAGGAGTGAAACAGCTATGAAAAAAATACAAATTTCCGTACTATTGCCGGACTCTGCCATTGACAAGCTGGAATCTTTACAAAAACTGGAAAAAACATCTTTAAGCAGAAATCAATTAATTGAACAGGCAATTGATTTTTATTACGGATATAAAACATCAGAGCTTAATCAAGGATATTTATGTTCCGTTGTCGGGCAAAAAATTGAGGGTGCTCTCAGCAGAGTAACAGACCGAACCGCACGCCTGCAATTCAAAGAGGCTGTAGAAATAAACTTGCTTACACGCCTTATTGCAAGTCAGTTTGATATTGATAAAATGACTTATGAAAAAATGAGAAAAACCGCTGTGGACGATGTTAAATCTACAAAAGGCATTATTAATATTTATGAGGCACAAAGATAGGAGGTAACATATGTCGGGTGCTAGATTTATTATGAACGCACGTTATTTTCACATTGCAAAGCCGGGAGAAAAATTAAGTAAATACGCCTTATCCTCAGCACAGGTTGCCAAACTTGTAGATTATTGTGCCACTCGTGAAACAGTTTCTTTGAATATTGCAGAAGACAGAAAAGATTTACCTGCAACTAATAAACAAATTGATGTTCTTAATCAATTTTTTGATTTGGTGGAAGATTACAAGGATACACTTGAATATGAAGACTATATCAAAGCTCCGACACGGCAAAATGCGTCGGAGCTTATTTCTCGTCTTTCAGAATTATTATTTTTTAGTAATTCTGAATTTGACGAAGTTTCAAACCTTGTTGAATATGCTGCAAAACGGCCCGGTGTAGTTAAGGTCGGTGAACACGGTCTGTTCTCATCTTTTGAAAATGTTGACTTACAAAACGCAATGAATGAGCTTTCCATGCATAAGGGAAATATTTGGACTGAAATTTATTCTTTGCGGCGTGAGGACGCCGACAAACTCGGATATAATTACCAAAAGCCTTGGCGTAATCTGGTTATGGAAAATATTGATAAAATTGCTAAAGAACATCGAATAAAACCTGAAAATTTGCATTGGTATGCGGCAATGCATAATACGGCACATCACCCGCATATACACCTTTTTGTTTACTCATCAGACCCGACAGAAGGATTTTTACACAAAAAAAGTATTGAAAATTTAAAATCTGCATTTGCAACAAAAATATTTAAAAATGAGCTTGAAGAAATTTATCCTAAAAAAGACTATTACAAAAAACAGCTTAATATTGAAACCAAAAACACATTAAATAAACTGCTTTCAAATCCCGAATTATCATTTGAAGATAAAAAGCTAAATGAAATTGCAAATAAAATGCTGACACTCTCACAAAGATATATCGGAAAAGCTGTTTATGGCTTTCAACCAAAAGAAATCAAAGAAATTGTAAATGAAATTGAACATTCTCTTGTAAGCGGCAATCCTCTGCTTTCTCAGCTTTACGGCGAGTGGTGTAATCAGCAACTTAATATAGAACGCATTTATATAAACAACCCTAATATAGATTATCCGATTGAAAAAAATCCCACATTTACAACAATAAAAAATACAATTATGAAACAGGCTGAATTATTGAGAAAGAACGGTGCTGTTCCTGAGCTGCCTAAAATTGATGAAATTATTGATTGTCTTACACCCGACATTTTTGAAAAATCAAGTGTAAAAAACACACATAGCACCCGTAATTCAGTTAACTTCAATACCTTTGATTCGTCCGCACAAATTGTTAAAACAACAGCCAATCAAAATTATTATTTAAGACACGATCCTATTCAAAAATATATAAATAAGTACCCCGAACAGATTTTTTATTCTGCCGAACCCGAAAACGAAGATATAAAGCAAATATTAAGTACAAATTTAATCTTCAAATCAGATGCAGAAGCGGTTAAAAATTTTAAATCACTGTCAATTCTTGCAAATGATTTATCATCAAGAGACGGCGAAATATGCCGTAAACTTGCAGACTGCTACAATTTTGGGCAAGGGTCGGAAAAAGACTTTTCTCAAGCTGTTCTTTGGTACGGAATTGCCGCAGATGAATTTCAGGACAGTATGGCATCCTACAGACTAGGTCAAATTTATTTGCACGGCAATGAGCAAATTGACATTGATAAAAATCTCGGAAATTATTACTGCAAACAGGCTTTTCTATTATTTAGAGATGAAATTAAAAACAGCTCCTTTTTTTATGACTTGGAAAGTAGTGATACAGATAAACTCTACTATGAAACCAATGTTCCTAAAGAAGAAGCATACAAAGAATACCTAATGGGACATATGTATCTCAAAGGTGAGGGAGTTGAGCAAGACTATCTCAAATCATATCAGACATTTCTTCTTGCTGCTGAAAACGGATATAAGCACTCAAATTACTATATAGGAAACCAATATTATTATGGGTTAGGATTTAATCAAGATTATAAAAAAGCTCTTACCTATTATCAAAAAGCAAGTGAAGCAAATGACAGTTATGCCGATTATCGAATTGCAAAAATGTATGTAAAGGGTGAGGGGGTAAATGTTAATCTGCAAATTGCAGAAGAATATTTACTTAAAGCCTCTGATAAAGTAACTCTTGCAAGCTACGATCTTGCAAAACTGTATGAAGATAACCCGGAGCTATTTAAGGCAAGTAATAAAACAATCTTTGATTTATACCACAAAGCACTTAATAAGTTGCTTGAACAAGAGCAAAATGCTCATGACGCATTTACAGAAATGCGTATTGCAAGCATGTATCTTAACGGCAAAGGTACAGAAATAAATGTGCCATATGCTGTAAATTGGCTTGAAAAATCAGCAGAGCAAGGCAGTCCCGACGCCGCTTATCAGCTCGGTTACATTTATAAATCAGATATTTACGGCGTAAAAAACGATATGCTTTCAAATAAATATTTTTCGTTTGCTCTTTCAAACTATATCAATGAATTTAACAAGCATCCGTTTGATGCTGAATTAGCTATGCGTATAGGAACTTTTTATAATTACGGATTAGGCGTTGAACATGATATAGACCGTGCTGTCTTGTGGTACAAGAAAGCTGTTGAGCTTGGTAATAAAAAAGCTCAAGAAAAAATTGACAATGCAAAACAAACTCAACAAATGTCTTTTATGTCTGTTGCTACTACAGCCTGTCATTTAGGACGAATACTGAACACAGAAACAATAGCGGCAGCTAAAAACAGATATACATCAGACAGTAAAATTTTGAGAAAAGAAAAAATACAAAAAATAAATTCAGGTCAAGCTATTTCAGACAGCGGTCAAAGTTACGATTATTAAGTATTGAGGAGGTTATATTTATGTCACAAAAATTCATTCCTTTCACGGATGAAGAACTTTATCAAGCCGCACACAAGGATATAAAACAATATCTCGAGAGTGTTGGAGAAAAGGTTTTACACAGCGGAACAGAATATATGTGGGCAGCTCACGACAGTGTAAAATTCCGAGGTCATGTTTGGTATCAACATTCGACGGGAGCAAAAGGAACTGCCGTTAATTTTCTTATGGAATTTTTCGGCTTCTCATTTCAAGATGCAGTAATTACATTGCTCAACGGAAAATACACGGCAACAAGAAATACTCGCCCCGAAGACTTGTGCGGCAGACAGCACGATGAAAAAAAACATAAAAATCATAAAGTAATTGTTCCGCCTAAAAACTCTGATAACAAACGTCTTTATGCCTATCTGTGTACTGCACGGTGTATTGATTCCGAAGTAGTAAAATACTTTACATTAAAAAGGCTTATATATGAAGATAAGTATAATCACAATATAGTTTTTATCGGAAAAGATAAAAAAGGAATTATCAGATACGCAGGGCTCAAAGGAACCCTCACAAATAAGCCTTTTAAAGGTGAGATAACCGGAAGCAATAAAAAGTATTGTTTCAGACACATCGGCATTTCAGATACTTTGTATGTATTTGAAGCCTTTATAGATTTATTCAGCTATATTACACTTTTCCATTTGGGCTACAAATGGCATAGTTTTAATTACATTGCTCTCGGCGGTCTGTATATTGATGTTTTAAAAAATTTCTTATCAGATTATCCGCATATAAAAAATATTATAATTTGCACCGACAACGATTATAACAGCTCAGACGGAATTAACCACGGGCAGGAATTTGCAAAAAAGGTTAAATCACAGTTATCATCTGATTTTGATGTGACAATACACACACCAACGCCCAAAGACTGGAACGAAGTATTAGTAAAAAGAAAGAAGGCTGGAAACATATGAATACCGAAATATTCGTAGCTGTTGCAATTATTTTTGCAATTATATTGGTTGTTTATTTAATTGCCGGAAAAGGCGGCTCGCTTGACAGAATAAAATCTAAAACCGTTGGTGACGGGCAATACGGTACAGCTGCATGGGCTACCAAGGAAGAATTAAAGAATAATCTTTTGTATATTCCTTTTGAACCGGAATTGTGGAGAAAAGGCGAAAATCTACCGGGGCACGAGGGTATCATACTCGGTGCAGAAATACACGGCAAAAAAGTTACTGCCATTGTTGACTCGTCCGATAACCATACTATGTTTGTAGCAGCTCCCGGAGGAGGAAAAACAACCTCTCTTTTATACCCAAATATCGAATATTCGGCTGCCTGCGGCATGTCCATTTTTGTAACAGATACAAAAGGATCTATATTCAAGGATTATGTCCCGATTCTTCGAGACTGTTATCATATGCACACATTTGTTATAGATATGAGAAATCCTGCAAACAGCGACGGTTATAATCTCTTGTCACTCACAAATAAGTATATAGATCGTTATAAAATCAGCGGAAATCTTGCCGATAAAGGCAGAGCCGAAAGCTATGCAAAAACTGTAGGTGCTTCCGTTATTAACCTTAATGACAGTACGAAACAAGCAGGATCAAACAAATTCTTTTACTTAGCGGCAGAGGGCGTAATTTCAGGCATTACATACCTTGTTTCTGAGATGTGTGAACCTAGCAAACGACATATTGTTTCCGTTTTTAAAATATGCCGTCAAATCATTGAAATTGACCCTGCTACTATCGGCAGAAAAGATATTATGCCGCAAACTTATTTATCGGAGCTTTACTCTATGCTCCCGGAAAATCATATTGCAAAGGATCTGCTCTCTGCTGCGGCTACTGCGGGTGAGCTTAAAACTATTGCAAGTATTATTTCAACAGCGGTTTCTCAAATGCTGGCTTTCCTTGACACAGAAATGGAACAGTTGTTGTGTTTTGATGACGGAATTGACATTGAACAATTTGTTGAGGGCAAAACAGCTATCATTTTTGTTTTCGATGAATCTTCAAATACCAAAAACATTATAGCAAATCTGCTTATCCGACAGTCTTATAACGAGCTGCTTAAGGCCTCTGAAAAATGCACGGACAACCGTCTTCCTCACAGAATAGAATACTACCTTGACGAGTTCGGCACTTATACAGCAATTGACGGAGCGCAGCAGTTTTTTTCCGCACGACGTTCAAGAAATCTAATGACGAACCCGTTTCTTCAGTCTTTGTCACAGCTTGATGAAAAATACGGCAGAGAAACTGCTAAAAATATCAGAGCAAACTGTCAAAATGTAATGTTTGGTTTTCAGTCTCCGTTGTCCGATGATGCAAAAACCTTTTCCGAATCACTCGGAACTCAAACAGTAATGAGCGGATCTGTATCAAAAAGGTACGGTGCAACAAACACGCAAAACTCTACGACCTATCAGATGATAAAAAAGCCTTTGATGTCAGTAGAACAAATAAAGGGTATGAAAAAAGGTGAATGGATTTTAACCCGAACAGGTATGAACCCGACTAAAATGAATCTTCCAAAAATGGAAAAATGGAATATAAAAATTGACAAAGAACACCCATACACAATTAAATCTAAAGCGTCAAGAGTTGTTGAATATGCTGACAGAAATTCTCTGATAGATGCTGTTTATAAAAAATATCACAATACAGCAACAAATATACGCACCGCTCATTCAAAACAATCTGTCTCAGATGAATACATTTAAACATTTAAGCTTGCAGTTTTTACTGCAAGCTTTTTTAATTTCTCAATATTTGTTGAGAAATTAAAAAAGCTTATAACAGCTCACGAAAATTCAGGAGGAATTTTATTATGAATACATACAAAAACAAAATTGAACACATATTGGAAATAGAGGGAGTAAACGCCATAGGCTACGGCATAATTTCGCAAGCTGCTATGTTTGATCGTGACATTTCTGTTCAGAGTAAAGCAATTTATGCTTATCTCGTTTCATATACGGGCTCAGGACGAACGATTTTCCCAAAAAGGGAAACTATCCTTGCCGATTTAAAAATGTCTGTAAACACGTTTTATAAGCATTTTAGCCTGTTGGTAAAAAACGGGTACATATCAGTAGCAAAAGCAAAAGGCTTCATAAATAAAAATGTTTATACCGTATGCAACAATCCCACTAAGATAAACTGTTCAATTGAGAGTCATAAAACAGACAGTTTATTAGCACTTGACGGCATTAATGCGAAAGGTTACGGCTTTATACCTAAGCTGATAATGTGCGACAACAGGCTTGATGTAAAAGCAAAGGCACTTATTGCTTTTTTCTACAGCCTCGTGCAAGCAGGCGGTAGAGCTTTCCCTCACCGTCAAACAATCTGCGTTTATCTCGGACTTTCCAAAAATTCTTATTACAAGGCACTTAATCAGCTAATAGACTGCAACTATATTACCGTGAAACAAAGGCACACAAAAAAGGGGCGTTTTACAGTCAACGACTATATTCTAAACAGCAATCCTAAAAAATCACCGTGTCCCAAAAATTGTGATAATGAAAAATCACTGATAAATACTGATGTTTCACCGTGTCCAAAAAATTGTGACAATACAAAAGCACCGATAAATACTGATGTTTCACCGTGTCCCAAAAATTGTGACAATACAAATCACCGTGTCTCAAAAATTGAGACATTACCGTGTCCCCAAAATTGCGACAATAATAACATTACCAGTATTAACAGTAATAATAATATATCTTCATCTAATCTTGAAGTTAGTTATATACCCTACACCCAAGATGCTGAAAAGATAAAGGATTTGATTTATAAGCTCACAAGGTTTGAAGATTATTCATCCTGCAAAGACGACTTTGCAAGAAAATATTGCCGTACAGTTAAAGCTCTCGTTGAAATGCTATGTGTCATAGACCACGCTAAGTACGGAAACCGATTTATCAAAACACCTGACTTGTTTGATTATCTCAATGACTGCATAGTTGAAGATATTGACGGAGTATCATTGCGTGACTTAATTTGCCAAACTGTTTGTCATTTTGACCTTTGCTGTGATAAATATGAAATCCGACGTCCTGCCGAATACCTCAAAGCTCTAATATGGGACGAAATTTACAATTTCGATTTGTAATAACCATTTAAAGTGCTCGTATTGTAGCGAAATTCGCCCTGTGAGCGATTTTTATCGATTTTTAGTATAAATTCTTGTTTAATCGATTTTCGTTTGTTACAAGCCAAATTTGACGCTAATACAATCTTCTCTCCTGAATTATCAATTTCCTCACGTGTTTTTTGTCAAAATTTATTGTCCGAAATAATACCATATTGAAACCAATATTGATAAAAATCAAGTATTTATCGACTAAAAATAAAATCCAACTTAAATGTAATATTTAAGGGAAATCAAATAATACGCATTTTCATATTGTAAAATTTGCCGACACTGTCGGCAAATGTAAGCGGAGCAATATTGTTTTCAATATTGCTCCTTTATCCTGCTAAATGACACCTATATAAAATCGTGGCAGAATTTTTGTTTTTTGCCGTCTCTTCTGCGGGAAAATATATGTTTACACTTGACTTTGTTTCTTATAAACGCCTTAAATATTAAACAGTGCAAACGAAAAGCCGTTGTAAATCAACAACGGCTTTCTCGATGCGGCAAGTGTCCCTCGGAGGGACACTTGCAAAATATTTAATTCAAGGCTGCACGGTAACAAAGCTTCCGATTAATTCTTGACAGAGGGGCAAAGCCCACAAAGCAGAGAAAAAAATAAATTTTATAAACTGTCCCTCCGAGGGACACTTGTTTAAACAAATTCAAGTTTTACTCTTTTGCCCATTCCTTCTGCAATGCGTTCAATAGTTTTTAAAGACGGATTTGCACAACCGTTTTCGATCTTGCTTATATCCCCTTGAGCAATTCCTGTAACTTCTGCAAGCTGCTGCTGAGTCATATTCTTTTCTTTTCTCGCCTCAAGCATTGCATTAATCAACTGATATTCAGGCTCTAATGCTTCGTATTCCTTTCTAAACTCTTCGTTTTTTAATCTCTCATTTAGAGTATCTCTAAAACTTCTGCTCATAGGTTATTCTCCTCTCTGTTTAGATAATCATTTCTGTATTTTTTAGCAATATCAATTTCACCTTTTGGTGTTCTCTGAGTTTTTTTAACGAATCCGTTTGTAAGGATTATCTTTTCTCCGATTACAAAGAAATACAGTACCCTTGTAATATTGTTTCCGATCTTATTTCTTAATTCAAAAATACCGTCCTCTAAGTGTTTTGAATAAGGTTCTCTTAAATTGTTTCCTTTGCTTTCAAGCAATTCTAAATTTCTAAAAATTTTTGCCTGCATTTTTATATTTTGCGATAGTATAAATTCTTCAGCAGGATATTCTCCGTCTTTACTTTTATAATATTCAATTTTAAAAATCTTACTCATCTCCATTTACCTGTCTGTATAAATTATATAGGATAAATCCTATATTGTCAATATATAAACTGTCCCTCGGAGGGACAGTTATAAAAATAAAATAATATGTAAAGGAGACAACAAAAATGTTAAACCGAGTAGTATTAATGGGAAGGCTAACCGCAATTCCCGAGCTCAAAACAACCCCAACAGGCAAAAGCGTTACAAGCTTCAGTGTCGCAGTTGACCGAAACAATGTAAAAGCAGGAAAGAAACGCAAAGCAGATTTTTTCAACATTGTCTGCTGGAATAATACAGCAGAATTTGTCTGCCGCTATTTTACCAAAGGCAGTCTTGTAGCTCTTGAAGGCAGACTGCAAAGTCGTACATATCAAACAGATGACGGTAATAACCGATATATAACGGAAGTGGTCGCTGATACGGTATCATTTATCGGAGAACGCAGAGACAATAGTAATGTAAATTATGATACTGCTGCCGATTCAGTACCATCCGAACAACCGCTAACGTCTGCAAATAAAAATTCTTCTGCCATACCCGAACAACCGCCAATGTCAGCTCACAATGATTTTGAAGATATGCCGATTGATGATGATTTACCGTTTTAAAATTTCAGCAAGTGTCCCTCGGAGGGACACTTGCAAAATATTTAATTTAAAGCTGCATGGTAACAAAACTTCCGATTAATTCTTAACAGAGGGGCAAGCCCACAAAGCAGAGAAAAAAATAAATTTTATAAACTGTCCCTCCGTGGGACAGGTAAATAAACATATTTTTAAGGAGCAAAACATAATGAAGATTAAAATTAAAATAAAAGAACATACTATTGAAAACAATTTACATAAAATTAATTCTATGATATTATGTAATAAAATAAAATTATCTGACATTTGTCGCTCGCAAAGAATCACTCATAATAGTTTTTATATTATGGCTTTTCGCATATCAAGAGATAGTTACAATTGTGATGAATATATTGATAATCTTAATGTTTTACTATCAGATATATTTTTATGTGATAACATAAATGAAAGAATTAAACTTATGAATTTACTTGAAAGTTATGTAAATTTTAGCCCATTTAACGGAGATAACAAATTTGAGTATTATAAGAAATATCTTTATAAAAAAATACTGTAAAAATTGTGGTCATGTAAAACTGCTTGAATTAACAACACAGCAATTGCAGAAGGAAAATAGATGTTTACAAAACAGCACTATAAATCTAACTATGTTAAAAAAGCTAATAGTTTTTAATTCTAAATCAGAAAATATAGTGCGAATCGAAGAAAATGAAAATGGCTATTTCATAATTACTGTTGAAACCTTTTATAAATTTAACGGTGTCCTATCAGAAATAAATTTTTATGGTTATGTCTTAAATGAACATAAAGAAAGACCTGCTTGTGTTATGAAATTGTTTTCTCATGTTATTTACGACAATAATTTAAATTTTGCAAGTGGATTGTACATTGATGATATTATAAGCGAATCAAACAAAGGATACGGCAGTAAATTGTTGACAGAGTTTATACACTACATACATCCTCTTAACGCAAAATACATAAATGGTGAGCTATCTTCTGTTGATGAAATCGACTTGAATAATAAAGCTCGAAGAAATCACTTTTATAAAAAGTTTGGTTTCAAAATTGACGAAAATCATATATATTTAAAAATAAAGGAATAATCCAAGTGTCCCTCGGAGGGACAGTTAAAAATCGTTTGACATAAAATATTTTAATGTGTATAATAATAGTACAGGGAGAAATCCCAATGAATAACGCTTACCGTTCGGCGTTTCTAAATTGGCGGTTCGAGTGAATATGCCTACCGTTCGGCGTTTCTAAATTGGCGGTTAGAAGAAAACAGCCTCTTACCTATTGTTTGGTAGGAGGCTTATTTCTTTAACAAAGGAGTAATTATGAATGAAAACAGTTTTTATTTGATAAAATCAGATTATATAGATTTAATTAAAAGTCTTGGCGGACGATACTCAGATAATAAACAAAGACCGATATATTGTTGCATAAAAGACCAATATAATGAAAATTTGTATTGGGCTATACCCACAAGCGATATTTCGCATAGAAGCAAAGAACAAACAGACAAATTCAGCAAATACACACAATTACCTAAAAACGATATTCGTTCTGCATATTACCATATTGGTTATACAAATAAACCTGCACTGTATAAAATAAGCAACTGTTTTCCCATAACGGATAAATACATTGATAGAGCATATACCTCAAAAGGCAAGCCTCTTTGCTTAAAAAATAAACACCAAATTGAAACTATACATAAAAAATTGTTGCAAATTTTATCCTATGAGGGACGTTTTCCAAACAAGCTTGAACAACATATAACCGATATAAAAAATTATCTTATTAACGAAATGCAATCACAGCTTAGTCAAAATATTTTGCCGAGTCAAATACAGACTTCACAAAATTTCGGTGAATTTACGCTGGGTCGATAAAACAGCAAGTGTCCCTCGGAGGGACACTTGCATAGAAAAATATTAGTGTTTACAATAATTTCCAATATTATGTGTTGACTTTTCCGCTTTATAGGATATAATATTAATAGATGATATGTATATATTTATATTCATATTATCTTACACACGAGTATTGAGAATAAATTTTTGAGTATTAACTTTGAGTACAAACAAAAAGGAAGGTATATTGTACCTTCCTTTTTTGTTTTATCATTCAATAAGCCAATTCGATTCAGGTTTCATAAGCAACCTTGCTTTTTCATAAGCCATTTCTTTAGTAAAAATAGTATTTGCTCGATATTGAGAAGTACTCGTTTTTTCAACAGCCAATGCCATAGTTTCATATTTATCATCGTCAACGGGAATTCTTATAGGAACGAGATACATAATTTCACCGCGATAATACTGTGGTACAACTAATCTTAAATTTCTTTTTATTTTCATTTTAGCTTCTTCAAGAACACCTGATAATAATGTTTTTACCACCGTCTTGCTTAAATGCAAAGTATTTTCAATTCTGTCCCAGTTATCATCTAAAATGTGATCGGTATTAACAACTATATTATATTCCGGATTAAAATACAATTCCTCAAAATTATCAGTATAACTTGCCAATTCCGGTATATCAGAGAATAAATCCATGAATTCACGGTTACATTTATCCTTAAACCCTTTCAATATCCACGGCTGAACTCCTGAACGACTATTTTTTTCAAACAAAGCAATAATGTCATTACCATTAGGAGTAAGTAACCCTGTGTTAAAACATGAACAATTCTCGTCTTTGCTTACTAAGATTTTATTTTGTTTATAACATTGGCTAAAAGTATCTCTAATATATTTTTCAAGTAAGCCATTGGGTTCTTCCTCGTTGAAAGTCCATTTTTCTTTCTCTGCAATACCCGCAAGATAAGAAATCATTTTTTTATAACCGTCTTTTGTACCACAAAACGCATAATTATATATAAAAGAATAATCAACTGTATCACTCATATTAAAATCCTCCTTAAGTTTTATGTGTCCCTCGAAGGGACACTTGTTTAAAAATTAGAATTGCAATAATTTTTATTGTTGACATTTTCAGTTTAATGCATATGATAACAGATAATATGTATTTATCACACGCAAGTATTGAGAACAAACAAAAGGGAAGGTTAAACCTTTCTTTTTTATTTTCTATAAGACTATATCTTCTGTTTTCTGTGCTTTTGATAACAAAGTGTTAACTTTGCTTTGGCTTATTTCTAAACTTGCTCGATTTTCAATACCGCTTAACATATGAGTTAACATGACTGAAATGCTATTGCAAACCTCATCATAACAAGGTAACCTTCCAGAAATCGGCACAATATATTTATTTAAAAATTGTGCGTATTTTAAAGGTTTTGCATTATTATAACATAATGATGCATAGAAGGAAGTTTCAGGGTATTCGTGCAAATAGTAATCACCTTGAGCAGCACCGCAATGCGAACAATGATTTAAAAAATAACTATCATTAATTTTCTTTGAATAACCGAATTTATAATTGCAATTATGCTCTAAATATCTTGTGAGTTTTCCGGGGACTCCTTTAAGATATGAAAACAACATTAAATCCTCACTATGTCGGACACTTGAATCCTCTACTATAAAACAACTATTAGAGCCAATACAAACACATTTTGTTTCTTTATGACACTTCCAACAAGTTCTCGTTATCTCGAATAAATATAAATTCTCTGCCAACACATTAAAATCATTTACAGGAATCCAATCTTTAAACTTTAAAACATTATTTATATTTTTCAAATAAAACTTATTTATGTTTGTATCTAACTCTAAATCATTATTTGCTAAAAAGTTTAAATCATCAGTATTAGCTTTTAACAGCAATCTCATTTCTTTATTCACTACCCTTTACCTAAAACCGTTGTTATATATTTTCACTGCTTATAGATTTTTTTAGTGCCCCTCCGAGGGACACTTGTTGTTTTATTATTTAGTCGATTTATATTATTTTTTAACAATACAAACCCTTAAAATATAATTTAAAATACATATTGACAAAAATTAACATATATTATATAATTTTAATGTAAAAATAAATAAGCCCCACAGCCCGTTCGTTGCGACCAACAACAAACAGGCATACGCACCGAGTAAACACCGTACTCAGAACTTGTGAAGCTTGATATGCGTTTTATTCTAAACGCTTATTATACTTTTGTCAAGACCTGTACTATTTTACCCGTGGTGCAGGTCTTATTTATTTTACCCAAAACTTAATAATGTAGAACAGATGAAGATACGAAGTCAGACCCCGGATACGATAAACCCAAGTATAGGACAATTATCGTAAATCTAAGAGTGCGGTACTCCGATTAAATACGCCATAACCTTTAGTGCGTTTGCAGCTAAAGCGAGCGAGCCAACACTTCACACCAGTGTTGATACCTGACTGAAAGAACAACGGTGACGTTATTCTGCTAAGATACGCACGTACAAAAGGAACTCGCATTTAATATCCGAGCTTTTGCCAACAGCAAGGAAAATAATCTGTATAATCTACATCATCACTAAAATACAGCCGAGCGATTTAAACAGCTTTTCGGCTGCTTAAATCACTTTACTGTAGTTGGCGCGCCGGAAGAGACTCGAACTCCCGACCTTCTGATTCGTAGTCAGACACTCTATCCAGCTGAGCTACCGGCGCATATGCGGTTGATTTTCAACCGCAAGCAGTATTATACCACATCAAAAACTAAAAAGCAAGAACTTTTTA